>DTYT01000198.1 GCA_012961745.1 Kiritimatiellia bacterium
CCATCGCACGGCCCGCGACAGTTTCCGGTTACGCGAGGTCGCGCCCGATACCCTCCTGTTGGCCAACCTGGGCGCCGTACAGCTCAACTGCGGATTCGGAGCGGAGGAATGCCGCGATGCCGTAGAGGTATTGGGGGCGGACGGGCTTTACCTGCATCTGAATCCGCTGCAGGAGGCGGTCCAGCCCGAAGGTGAAGCCCGTTTCGCGGGCTTGGCGGAGAAAATCGGCGATATCGCCGCCCGGCTGCCGGTTCCGGTGATCGTCAAAGAAGTCGGCTGCGGGCTGGACGTTGGGGACGTGGAAAGTCTGCTGGAGAGAGGAGTGCGCCACTTCGAGGTCGCCGGCAGTGGGGGGACGTCATGGAGCCGGATAGAGCACATGCGTCAGCCCAAGGCTGACGGGCATGATCTGGGACTTGTGTTCCAGGATTGGGGGATTCCCACTCCGCTCGCCCTGGAAAGGCTGCGACCCCTCCAGGGCCGGATCGTCCTGATTGCCTCGGGGGGAATACGTACCGGGATAGATATGGTGAAGGCCATGGTACTCGGTGCCTCGGCCTGTGCGATCGCCCTGCCATTCCTGCATGCGGCCTGGCGATCCCAGGCGCATGTCGAGAAGCTGATCGACGTGCTGCGGCGGGAATTTCGGCTGGCCATGTTTCTTTTGGGAGTGAGGCGGATCGGGGAACTGATCGGAAATGACGAACTGCTGCTGGTGGATCCCTTCCGGAGTACATGAGTGACATGGCCGCCAGGCCGAGGGCTACCCCATTGCTGGCCAGTGCGCCGGGGAAACTTATCCTGGCCGGGGAGCATGCCGTGGTATACGGCCGTCCTGCGCTGGTCTGCGCCATATCCCGGTACGTCCATGTGACGATTGTGCCGGCGGGGCGGGCGGAGGTGGGCCTCGACGCTCCGGGAATCGGCTATCGAGGACGGTTGTCGTTTCCCGCGGTTAGGAAAGTGGTGAGGAAAGCCCGCGAACGATGCCGCCTTTTTGCCGCGGGGGCTATACCGGTCGAGTCGATCGCTCCCCGCCCGGAAGATCTGCCGTGGTTTGCCGCGGGACTGGCCCTGGAGCACTGCGGAGAGGATGCCAGCGGCCTGCAGGTGCAGCTGGTCTCCCAACTGCCCCCGGAAAGCGGATGCGGTTCCTCAGCCGCGGTCGCCTGCGCCGTGGTCGGGGGAATCGCGGCGGCCTGCGGGAAGCCGCTTTCCAAGGATCTCCTTTTCCAACTCGTGCGGGAGGCTGAGAAGTTGAGACACGGCACCCCGAGCGGGGTTGATCCGGCAGCCGCGGTGTTCGGGGGCGTCATGCGTTTTCAGAACGGTACATTCGAGCGGCTTGCGGCCGGGCCGCAGGAATTCACGCTGGTTTACACCGGAAAGCCGGAGAGCACCACCGGCGAGTGTGTATCCGCCGTTCGTCGGCGGGGGCCGGCCCCGGAGACCTGGGATGAGTTCCAACAGGTCGTGGGGAACATGCACAGGGCCGTCGAGACCGGGGACCACCAAGGACTCGTCTCCGCCATGAGAAAGAATCATCGCCTCCTCTGCGGGATTGGGGTAGTACCGGAGAGAGTTCAGCGGTTCATCGCCGCCGTCGAAAGGCGCGGCGGGGCGGGAAAGGTTTGCGGCGCCGGGACGATCCGGGGGGATGCTGCCGGGATATTGTGGATTGTCGGCGCCGGATACATAGACGACGTTTGCCGGGAATACGGGTATGCGACCTTCACTTGCGGGGTGGATGAAAGCGGATTCAAAGTCGGCCAGCGCATCGGCTCCCGGTAGCCTGATGATCCTCGGCGAGCACGCCGTGCTCCGCGGTCGGCGGGCTATGGTGTGTAGTATTGAGCGGCGGGCGAAAGTCGAAGTGCGCAGGCGGAATGACGGGCGGCTGGCGATCCGGTCCGCCCTGGGACGCTGGGAGACCTCGGTCACCTCCCCGCAACGGGACGATCGTTTCGCCTTTGTCGTGGAGACCGCACGCTGCTGCGGATTCGTCCCGGGAGGTCCCGGCCTGGAAATTTCGATTTCTTCACGCATACCGCCCGGGGTGGGGTTGTCGTCCTCCGCCGCGGTGACCGTGGCCACGGCAGCGGCTCTGCTGCGGCTTGGCGGCCGGATGCCGGAAAGCGAAAAGGTGTTCAAACTCGCTCTGGAAGCGGTCCGCAAGGTGCAGGGGACCGGATCGGGTGCCGATGTCGCGGCGGCCGTCTGGGGAGGACTGCTGGTCTACTGTGCCGACCCGCTGCGCGTGGACCGGCTTCCGGTGACTCCACCGCTGGTGGTCGTCTTTTCGGGTGCTCGGGCCTCCACCGCCGCGGCGGTCGCACAAGTGGAGCGTCGGGTTCGCGCCCTGTCGCGGCTCTTCGAGTCGGTATTCGATGTCATGGACGCCAGCGTGGAGGAAGCCGTACCCATTCTGAAGCAGCGTCCCCCCGACTGGAAGAAGTTTGCTCTGCTGTTGGACGTCAATCAGGGGATGATGCAGGCTCTGGGCGTAGTCACCGCCTCCCTGGCGGAGGCGGTCCGGCGCCTGCGGGATGATCCGGGTATCCTGGGGGCCAAGGTGTCCGGGGCCGGGGGGGGCGACTGCGTAATCGGTTTGGGGGATCTGCAGGGGCCCACGCCCGGTCTGCGGGTGCTCGATGTCCGGGCCGCACCGGAAGGGTTGCAGTGGCATGAGTAGAGAAGCAGCCAGGAAGGAAGTGGTGGAACGGATCCTGGCGGATCGCGTACGGGAGCCGTCCCGGACGATCGGTCGGGGGCAGGCGTCCGTCAACATCGCCCTCTGCAAATACTGGGGCAAGAGGAACCGGGAGTTGAACCTTCCGTTCAATTCAAGCCTTTCGGTCACCCTTCCCGGCATGGATGTCGAAACGGAGCTGCTTCCGGGGAGCGGGGACCGTGATGAGATTGAACTGTGCGGCCCCGGAGGGACCTTACCGGACGATGCGGCGGACCGGGTCTCGGGATTCTTGGATCTGTTCCGCCCGAGGCCGGATTTCCGATTCCGGGTGCGCACGCGTTCGTCCGTGCCCCCGGCGGCCGGGTTGGCATCATCTGCCGCCGCGTTCGCCTCCCTGGTCCGTGCCCTCGACGATCTCTTCCAGTGGCGCCTGGGCCCGCGCGAGCTCTCGATTCTGGCCAGACTGGGCAGCGGCAGCGCCTGTCGTTCAATGTATCGCGGCGTGGTGATCTGGCACGCGGGGGTCCGGAACGACGGCATGGATAGTTTCGCCGAGCCGTTGAACATCGGGTGGGAGGCGTTGCGCATCGGCGTGGTCATGATATCCGCATCCCGGAAGGGGGTCGGCTCCCGGCCGGGGATGGATCATACCGTTGAGACCTCGCCGTTGTTCGCCTGCTGGCCGGAGACCGCCGAACGGGATCTGGCCGCGATTCTGGGAGCTCTGGAGGCACGTGACCTGGAGCGGTTGGGGGTAGCGGCGGAGTGCAATGCGCTCTGCATGCACGCCACGATGATCGCGGCGCGTCCGCCGCTGGTCTACTGGACGGCGCAGACCGTGACGGCCATGCGCACGGTCTGGGAACTACGCCGCGCGGGGTGTCCGGTGTATTTCACCATTGATGCCGGACCCAATCTCAAGCTGCTTTACGCTGCGGGGGAGACGGCTGCGGTTAGGAGAGCCTTCGGGGAGATCCGCGAATGTGCCCCCTTGGCCGCGAACGAGTGACCGAAACTGGGGGATTTTGTTCTTCGGCTTCGGACTTGACTCCAGCGCGCTGGGGGGGGAACATTTATTCGCTTACAAACGCTCTCAACAAACGGTTCGCGTAAAGGAGGACACAATAATGCGTATTCGGCGGGCTCTTCTGGGAGCGGTCGCTGCAACCGCTGCCTCGATGCTCCATGCAGAAGCGGCCAACGTGCTGCTGAATCCGGACTTCGAGGTGAACGGGGTCTCCGGCCAGATGTCGAGCTCGTTCACCAATATCGCTCACTGGATCATCTTCGGAAGCGGCTCCAGTGGGTGGTACCAGGATGACATTGAGGCCGGCAACATGTGCATCAAGTTCTGGTGGGATGACATCGGGATCTACCAGGACTTTGACGCCGAGGCCGGGCAGCAGTTCGAGTTCCGCGTGTACGCCCTGCAACGGGATTCGGAGCCGCTAGTGGACTGGCAGGGTTACCTCAAGGCCGAGTTCTACGACTCCGGAGACGGTCAGCTCCTGGCCCAGGAGCTGGATTACTTCTATCCCAGTGACCCCACCAATCAGTGGGTCCTGTTGCACGGTCGAGTAACCGCGCCGAGCAACACCGACTACGGCAGAATCGTTCTGGGCATCAAGAACTGGACGGAGAACGTGAGCGGGGCCGCATACTTCGATAATGCCTCGGTGGATGCGGTTCCCGAACCCGCAGCAGTATCTTTGTTTGCCCTGGGCTTGATGGCGGCCAGAAGTCTCCGGAAGCGGTCAGCCTGATGCCGAGCAGCTCGAATCCGCACGGTACGGCTGATCCTCCCCGAACACCCGGCACTGCAGCAGGTTATTCCGGCGATCTGCCGCGGACCAGCCACACGGTTTCGTACGGTGCCAGGCCGACCCGGTCGTCATGTCCCCGGGGCCGCTCACTGAGCGCGCAGCGCCACG
>DTYT01000199.1 GCA_012961745.1 Kiritimatiellia bacterium
CCTGCTGGCAGCCTGTGCCCAAGAGTTGAACATCGCTCTTCGGGAAGGCGTCTATCTCGCCACGAGTGGGCCTTCTTACGAAACCCCGGCCGAGATACGAGCCTTCGAGATCGTCGGCGCAGACATGGTAGGAATGTCCACGGTCCCCGAAGCGATGCTGGCGCGTGCCGCAGGGATGCGCGTAGCAGCCCTGTCCTGTATTACCAACTTTGCAGCCGGAATTTCCCGTTCCCCTCTCTCTCACGATGAAGTCGCCAGAGTCGCATCCGAGACGCTGCCCGTAATGTCACGCCTTCTCGATAGATTCTGGGAGAAATTGCCCAATGAAATTGGTGAAGTTTGATCCCCTATCCCTGCTGGAGTCGGCCCGCTCCGCCAGATCAAAAGCCTACGCGCCATACTCGGGCTACCAAGTAGGTGCCACCGCGCTTATGTCCGATGGAAGAACCTTTTCCGGCGTCAACGTCGAGAACGCTTCCTACGGACTGACAATCTGTGCCGAACGCGCAGCACTTTTCATGGCCGTGGCAGCCGGCAGCCGCGAAGTTGTGGCGATCGCCATCGTAGCCGCCGGTACCTGCCTCCCATGGCCGTGCGGCGCGTGCCGACAGGTGTTGAGCGAGTTCGGCAGCGACCATACACGCATATTTGTCGCCACCGAGGACGCCCTGGATGGCTATCGGGAGGCAACTCTCTCCGAGCTGATTCCCCACGCGTTCGGCCTTCCACCGGCGGCACGTTGATCGGCTTGGCCTGACCGATTCATCGACTTGCAGCAGGCTGAATAGATCCTTCTGGGGCGACACCATCCACCCCGCCCAACCCCGTTTCACTACAGGGCAGCCTTGGCGGTCAACGCGTCGCCCAAGCCCCTGGACTATTCACTCTTGCCGTACGTGGCCCGGAGACGATGCTTCACCGTTCCCGACGGCACGCCCGATAGTACGTCCGCCCGCCCACATCGCTAGTGGCAATCTTTCGCTCCCAGGAAAGCTTCGCCAGATGCTTGCTGACTTCGTTCGGATGGAGCCCGAACACCCGTGCCAGATCCTCCGCACTGCATGGTCTTCGTTTGAGCATGTCAAGTATCCTGTCACTTGTCACGGAGGTCCCCGCCGGTTCTCCCGCCGAGTACTGGCCGACAACTTCGATCGGCGATCGGAAAAACTTCGCCAGTTTCCCCATGGCCTCCAGGCTCATTCTACCGGTCCCTCTATCGGCCGCCGGCCTGACCGCCGTGTTCAAATGAACCTTGTTCGGCTGGAGACTATCGACCACGGCAGCAATCCTTCCGACTCCACTGGGATCGTCGTTCACCCCGGGAACCAGAAACACCTCTATCCACAGCTCACCGGAAAAGAGCCGCCGGAATGACTGCATACCGTTAACCAGACTATCCCACCTGATCCCCGGCGCAGGCCGGTTCAGGGCTTGAAAAGAAGCATCATCCCAGACACTCAATGAAACCTTCACAACGTCGGCACGGGCCGCCTGCCTCCGTACGTCTTCACAGCCCAGCAGGCTGCCGTTGGTCAGCAAGGCCGTTCGCGCTTTGCGCAACTGTCGGGCGAAATCGAGAATCTCTCCGAATCTTGAATGCAGCGTAGGCTCTCCCGAACCCGACAGGGTGATATAGTCGCACCTCGCACCCTCCCTGCTCCAGCGTTCCAGCTCGGCGGTCACTTCCGATACCGGGACGTACTCAGCGCGCTCCACCGTGAGCCTTGTCGTTGGACCCAACTGGCAGAAGATACAGTTAAAGGAGCATGTCTTGAATGGGATGAGATCCACTCCCAGTGACAGACCGAATCGTCGGGAGGGGACCGGACCGAAAAGATGCCGGTAAATGTTCTTCCCCCTTCTCATCTATTCAGGGCCCTCCGCCGAGAATCCCAAAGTCGCCACACATGCCAACCCGGCAACACCTGATCATCACGCGCCTCTTCCATGCGCGAGCACTGCGTCATACAAATTGCTGAATACACCCCGCCGCCGCTCAATCGGCGTCACGATGCAGGAAGCGGGACAATGCGGCACTGTCCAGTCGTCCCGCGCCAAAGAACGGGTCCCGGCCCCGCTCGCCACCGTCGGTCAGCGATCTCCAAAAGTGTGACAACACCTCCTCGGCCGAGGCGCCGGGATTGTCACCTAGATACCTCGCCAGAACATGAGCCACAACTGCACAGCTGACAGACGTCCCCGCACACCTACCGGGCCCGCCGTGGTAGCCTACGGGCATCCTGGCCGTCCCCGGGGCGGAAACGTCCACAAACGGTCCAAAATTCGAGCTTTTCCACACTTCTCCCCCCTCCGTGAGGGCCGCCACACCGATCACACCCGGAAATGCCGCCGGATAGACCGGCTTGCCGGTCGGCTCGTTGCCTACCGCTGCCACTAGAATAACGTCCCGGGCCAGCGCTTCGTCAACCGCCGCCTTCATGAAACGGCCCGGTGTGGTCGTACCCCAGCTCATGCTGATCACTCTGGCGCCCTGCTCGAGTGCATACTCAAAGGCCCTTATTAGAGCGAAACTGGATGTGTTCCCCTCAGCATCGAAAGCCTGAACCACGATTATAGGCACCCTGCCGTCTTTTCCTGATGAGCCCTCCGGGGATATCATCCCGGATGCGAGCAGAGCCATCTGCGTGCCGTGTCCGACCGGATCTGAAAGCGGTGATCGTGGGTTGAACACATTCATACCGCCGACCACCACCCTATCCAGGAGGTCCAGCCGCTGCAGCCCCGAGTCGACCACGGC
>DTYT01000200.1 GCA_012961745.1 Kiritimatiellia bacterium
AGTCCCTGCACGTCAAACCTCGCGTCACTCCCAGTACGTCGGAACTGTGCGCGTTCATCGCCCACGGCGTCCCGGCCCTGACCATCGGCATAACCCGGGCGGAGAATATCAGCGAGCCGGACGAGTCCGTGTACCTGGACCGGATTCCCGCGGGCCTGGCGCAACTGATATCCATCTTGGTGGCCATTGACCGGGGATGCTGCCATGAAGATTGAAAAATGGTTGCGTGAAAACACCTTCCACCATTCCGCCTTCGATGACCTGTCCGCGCTGGTGAAGGCCAAACAGAGACAGGGCTTGACCGTTTCCCTGTGCCTTCCCACCCTCAACGAGGAAAAAACCATCGGAAAGGAAGTGCTCGTCTTCCGTACCGAGCTCCAGGAACGTTATCCGCTGCTGGATGAGATCGCGGTGATAGACTCCGGGTCCACCGACCGGACCCGCGAAGTGGCCGCCTCCTTCGGAGCCGATGTCTACCTCTCCGCTGAAATACTCCCCGAAATGGGACACAAAAAGGGCAAGGGTGAAAACCTGTGGAAAGCCATCTACCAGTTGAAGGGCGACATCATCGTGTACATCGACGCCGACATAAAGAATATCCGCCCCCATTTCGTTTACGGCCTGGTGGGTCCCCTGGTCTCCCGCCCGGATGTCAAGTACGTGAAGGCCTTCTATGACCGCCCCCTGGCGCTGGGCCCGGAGGTGCGCCCCTCCGGCGGCGGTCGGGTGACCGAGATCCTCGTGCGCCCGCTCTTTTCCCTCTTTTTCCCGGACTTGACCGCGATCATCCAGCCCCTCTCCGGCGAATACGCCGTCCGGCGCACGGTACTGGAAAAAATCCCGTTCCCCATCGGCTACGGGGTGGAAACCGCCCACCTCATTGACGTGTACTGCCGCTGGGGACTGGAAGCGTTTGCACAGACCGACCTGGATCGCCGGGTGCACCGCAACCAGTCGATTTACGACCTGGGCCGGATGGCCTTCGGCATCGTACAGGCGTTTATTTTGCGGACCCGCTCGGCGGGCATCCTCCAGGGCACCCGCCCCCTGTCCCAGGTGCTGCGGCAGTTCCAGGTCCGCGCCGGCCAGTACGAGTTGGTGCAGCATCGGCTGGTCGAAGAAGAACGTCCCCCTATGATCGAAATTCCCTCCTATCGCCGTAAGTACGGCCTGGACCGGTGATTCCATGCTGCGAGTGGCCATAGTCCACTACCACCTGCGCCCGGGAGGAGTAACCCGCATCATACGCCAGACCCTGGCCGGCCTGGCAGAACACCCGGTACGGGTGGCCCTGCTGGTGGGGGACGTTCCCGATGACGCCACCAACCTCCCCGAACTGGTGGCGGTCATCCCGGAATTGAGTTATTCCGAGGTAACCGCCGCCGGCCAGGAATGCCGGCACCTTGCCCGACGCCTCCTGCAGGACGCCCGGGCACTGCTCGGCGCGGCTCCCGATGTGGTGCACGTGCATAACCATACCTTGGCTAAGTCGGCGTGCCTTCCGGGTATCGTCCGCGAGCTGGCCGCCGCAGGTCAACGACTGTTGCTGCAGATCCACGACTTCGCCGAGGATGGACGGCCTGCCGACTACCGCCGGATATCGCAGAAGGTCGCCGGCGGCGATCGGCGGCGGCTGGCGCAGATGATGTACCCGGCCGCCCCCCAGGTACACTACGCGGTGCTCAACCGCCGGGACCACCGGTTCCTGCAAAGTGCCGGAGTGCCGGAAGCCAACCTTCATTACCTTCCCAATCCGGTTCGCCCTCTCCCGCCGCCGCAAGCCCCCGAGGAGACCGGGCCGCCGTTGGTCCTGTATCCTACCCGTGCCATCCGGCGAAAGAACCTGGGTGAGCTCCTCCTCTGGGCCGCGACGGCCGACGGAACGCGGTTCGCCACCACCCTGGAACCCACCAATCCCTCGGCGTTGATCTTCTACCAGCGCTGGAAGGCCCTCTCCCGGCGACTGGGTCTGCCGGTCCGCTTTGGCGTGGGATCGGCGTCGGAACACCGGCTGGCGGATCTGTTCGCCGCCGCCCAGTGCGTGATCACCACCAGCGTAGCGGAGGGTTTCGGACTCGCCTTCATCGAACCGTGGACCGCAAACCGGCCCTTGGTGGGAAGGGATATTGCAGAGATCACGTCTGAGTTCCACGACGCCGGGTTGAGGCTGGAGGCACTGTACCCACGGCTGCCCGTCCCCCTGGAATGGGTCGGGAAGGAGCGCCTCCGCCGCCGCTTGCGCAGATCCTTGACCGCATATTATCGGTCGTACGGCCGGGATGCACCCGCCCCCCAGACCCTGGAGGCAGCCTGGCGGGCGGCGGTCGGGGACGGGACGGTGGATTTCGGCAGACTGGACGAGGATCTGCAGGCCCGCATAGTAAGACTCGCGGCCGGGAATCGAGAGGCCCGCCGGTCGCTGGGCGTGCCCCATCCCCTGGACAACATTCCGGGACCGGACGTGGTGGCGCACAATCGGCGGGTCTCCGCGCAACACTTTTCCCTGGAAGCCTACGCCGGCAGGCTGTCCGCGATCTACCGGCGCGTGGCCTCCTCGCCGGTAGGCCCCGTGGAAGCCCACGACGCGGCCCGGGTGTTGTCGGCGTTCCTGCACCCGGAAAGGTTCTTCATGATCCGGACCTGAAGGATGACGCACCAGCCCACGCGCAACAGGGAACTGGTTGATCTTGCCCGTAGGCTGCTTCGCCCCCTGGATCCTCTGCCTGCCGGGGTCCGCGCGCGGTACGGGAAACTTGAAGGGGTGCGGTGCATTCTCTTCGATATCTACGGCACGCTGCTTGTGTCGGCCGCCGGCGACGTAGGCACCGCGATGGGATCTTTTCGGGAGGACGCCGCCGCCGAGGCCCTCTTCGCCGCCGGCCTGGAGATCCGCGACGGGCAGGCCGCCTCCCAGGTGGTCGCCCGGCTGCCGGAGATGATCCGCCGAAGCCATGCCGCCTCGCGGCAAGACTTTCCTGAAGTGGACATCCGCCGGATTTGGGCGGAACTGCTCAGAGACCTGCTTGACCGCCGGCTGGTGTCCGGCACGGTGGATATGCATGCCGTGCAGCGGGCGGCCGTGGTTTTCGAATGCCTTACCAATCCGGTGTGGCCGATGCCGGGCGCGGCGGGCATCCTGCAACGCCTGCGCGACCGGGGATTCCTTCTGGGATTGGTTTCCAACGCCCAGTTCTACACCCCGCTGGTCATGGAGGCAGCCTTCGGCTCCGACCTTGCAGGTCTCGGGCTCCGCCTGGACCTGTGCGCCTTTTCGTACGCCTGCGGCGTGGCCAAGCCCTCGCTGAGGATCTTTGATCCGGTCCTGCGCGCATTGCAGGACTTCTACCGCCTCTCGCCCGGGCACTGTGCCTGCGTGGGCAACGATATGCTCAACGACATGCAGCCCGCCTCCCGCCTGGGCATGCGAACGGTCCTTTTTGCCGGAGATGGCCGGTCTTTGCGCCTGCGCGAACATGATCCCCGATGTCGGGGATTGAGAACCGATGCGGTGATAACTTCTTTGGAGCAGCCGCATTCGGACGTACTGACCTGAAATGTGCGCCGGGTTCCTCCGAATGCCTGCCCGGGGCGTACGTCAGGACGAGGAAAGCACGGTGAACCGGAGGTGAGCGATGCAATCCGATACGCAGTTCTACTTGGTCTACGTCACCGCCGCGGACGGGGACGAAGCGTTGCGGCTGGCCCGGATGTGCGTGGAGAAGCGTCTGGCGGCCTGCGGCAACGTGATCGGTGCGGTTCGCTCCGTGTTCCGGTGGGAGGGCGCCGTGCGGGAGGCGGGCGAGGCCGTCCTGCTGCTCAAGACGAC
>DTYT01000201.1 GCA_012961745.1 Kiritimatiellia bacterium
AGAAGCTGCAGGAGCGCTTGGCCAAGCTCGCGGGAGGTGTGGCGGTGATCAACGTGGGGGCCGCCACCGAGACAGAGATGAAGGAAAAGAAGGCCCGGGTGGAGGACGCCCTGCACGCGACGCGGGCGGCGGTCGAGGAAGGCATCGTTCCCGGCGGTGGTGTGGCGCTGTTGCGCTGCCAGTCCAAGCTGGACGAGGTCTCCGCCGACGGCGATGAGCAAATCGGGGTGGAGATCGTGCGGAAGGCGCTCGAGGCTCCCCTCTGGTATATTGCAACCAATTCGGGGGCCGAGGGATCACTGGTGGTCCAGGCCGTGAAGAAGGGTAAGAGCAGCTACGGGTTCGATGCCGCCCAGGACCAGTATTGCGATATGGTCAAGGAAGGCATCATCGACCCGACCAAGGTGGTCAGGATCGCGCTTCAGAACGCATCCAGTATCGCCGGACTGCTTATCACCACCGAATGCCTGGTGACCGAGATCCCCGAAAAGGAGGAGAAGAAGGCCGGCACCGGGTCGGAGTTCGGCGAGGAATACTGATCCGCTGACGGGGGATCAGGTTTGACAGGGACGTGCGGGGCGGATATATTCGCCCCGCACGCTCTGTATGGGCGAATGCCGGTGGAGAGCATGCCTGCGATCGTGGGGGATGGCAGCGGTCACCCGGAGCGCGGCAGAGGTGAATGTGAATTATTTCGAAAAGGCTCGGGAGAAAATTCCCAACATTCCATTGCTGGTCAATATCGTTCGGAGGCGGGTGCGGCAGCTCAACCGCGGGGAACGGCCGCTGGTCAAGCCGGACGGTCCCCAAATGGACAATTTCGATCTGGCCCTGAAAGAAATCGCGGAGGGCAAACTTACCGCGGAGCTGAGTTTCGCCCCCGAGGAGGAAAAGCCCTCCAAGGACAAGGTCATCAGCCTCTGACCATTCGGGAATCCGGGTTGCTCCAATGTCCGCCCTGCCTAAGTCCCATTCCGGCGGCGCGGGGCGAAAGGCGGTATGTGTCAACCGCCGGGCGCTGCGTGACTACCACGTGTTGGAGCGGGTGGAAGCCGGGATCGAACTGACCGGGTCGGAAATCAAGTCCATTCGCGAGGGACGGATCAGTCTTGACAGTTCCTTCGCCAGGATAGAGATGGGTGAAGCCATCCTGTACAATATGAACATCGCCCCCTATTCCCATTCCGGCAGCTATGCTCACGATCCCCTGCGGCCCCGTCGCCTGCTGCTGCATCGCGACCAGATCCGCAGGCTGTGGGGGCAGACCTCGTCCCGGGGCTGTACGCTGATTCCCCTGCGGGTCTACCTTAAGCGGGGGTGGGCGAAGGTCGAACTGGGGCTCTGTCGCGGGAAGCGGCTACAGGATCGAAGGGAAGAGCTGAGGAGACGGACAGCCGAACAGGAAGTGCGCCGCGAGGTCAACCGGCGCCAGGGTACCTCCCGGTGACGCCCGCCCGCCGGCCCCTCATCAACTCTCCGCACTCAGCATATCGATCAGTCTCAGCCACTTGTCCGCAGGGACCTGTTCCGGCCGGGCGTCGCCGGAAATGCCCGACTCCCGCAACAGTTCTTCGGTCAGGCGGCGCCGGAACCAAGTCAATCCGGGCGGCGACGACCGGCGCACGATGGTGCCGAGCTTCTTGCGTCGCTGCGTGAATATCCACGAGGCCAGTTGCAGGACTCGACTCCGCAATTCCACGGGCGGCGCATCCGGCCGACTTTCGAATTCCAGGAGAAGAGACCACACTTCCGGACGGGGAAAGAAGCAGTTGGGACTGATTTCGCGTACCCGGCGTACGCGCCATGCCAGTGCGGTCACCACACTCAATACCCCGTAGTTTCGATTGCCCGGTTGGGCGATGAACTTCTCGCCGGCCTCCTTGTGAATAGTGACCACCATTCGGGGCAGCGGACGGGGGGCTTCCAGGAAGCGCACCATGATCGGAGAGGCCACCCGGTAGGGCAGATTGGATACCATCAGGTCACAGTCGCCCGGAATGAGTTTCTCCGGTTCCATTCGGAGCGCATCGCCCGGGATTACCGTGAGATTGCCGGCATGCCGGAAGCGGCGCTGGAGGAAAGCGGCCAGGCGAGGATCCTTTTCGATGGCGATCACCGAGCCAGCA
>DTYT01000202.1 GCA_012961745.1 Kiritimatiellia bacterium
AAGGCAAGGAACTGCCCGGCATCGCGGTTCTCGACGACGCCTGACTCTCCGGCCAAATGGCGGTTTGAATAGGGGGAGAGATGATGCGCAAGCCCATCGTGGCGGGTAACTGGAAGATGAACAAGACCTGCGCTGAGGCGGCGGACTTGGTCAGCGGGATCATCCGGGAACTGGCGGAGGTTACACACGTGGATGTCGTCGTCTGTCCTCCGTTTACCGCTCTGCGGACGGTTAGCGAAGCCATCAGCGACACGAATATCGATCTGGGTGCTCAGGACCTGCACTGGGAAAAGCGCGGGGCTTACACCGGGGAAATATCCTCGGAAATGCTCCGCGAGCTCTTTTGTCACTACGTCATTCTGGGACACAGTGAGCGGCGGCAGTATTTCGGTGAGACCAGTGAGTCGGTAAACCGGAAGGTCCATGCCGCTCTGGAGGCCAGTCTGCGCCCGATTGTCTGCGTCGGTGAGCGGCTGGAGGAGCGGGAGGCAGGAAGGACGTCGGAAGTCGTTGAGTCGCATGTGCGGGGCAGCCTGGCGGGATTGAGTAAGAGCCAGTGGCTGCAGGTGGTGGTGGCCTATGAACCGGTCTGGGCGATCGGGACCGGCCGCACCGCATCACCGGAACAGGCCCAGGAGGTCCACGAGTTCATCCGGGCGCTTATCGGTGAAATGTCCGACTCGCATGTGGCGGAGGCGGTGAGAATCCAATACGGCGGGAGCATCAAGCCCGACAATGCCCGCGAGCTGTTCGCTCAGCCGGACATAGACGGAGGGCTGGTCGGGGGAGCCAGCCTGGAAGCCCGCTCCTTCGCGCAGATCGTACGGGCGGCGATCCCCGAGGGGGCGCAGGAATGATCGTTCGGGCTGTTCTCATAGCGGTTGAAGTCCTTTCCGCGGTGCTCCTGGTGGCGGTGGTGTTGCTGCAGAGGCCGCGGGGGGGTGGGGCGGGAGTCGCCTTCGGTTCGGGATTTGGTGAGGCCATCTTCGGACCGCGGATGGGAAACGTGCTTACCCGTGCAACGTTGGTACTGTCCACGGTATTCCTGCTCAATACCATACTGTTGGCCAATATGTACTCCGGAAGGAGCGAAACTTCATTGATGCAGCGCTACGGACACCGGGAACGCAAAGGCCGCATCATCCCCGTCGAGGCGGCCAGTCCGGCGTCCAACCAGTTGCCGACGAGTACGGCAACCGGCCGCTCAGGGAGATCAGCCGCAGACTCTGAGCGGCGCGGGAGAGCACCGGGTACCTCGACGGCGCCCGAAAAGCCAGCTGCAGCGCCCTAGGGGCGGGATAATGTATCCCGGAGTACACCGCAGTTGCTGGTGGCGGAAATACGTATCTCTGCGACGGGGTTTCTTTTGGACAATGGCGGCTGCAGCGGGGATGGGGCTTGGTGCGTGTCGCATGAGCTCCCCCACTGGGGGCACCGACGCCGGCGAGATGGTGTTCTACGGGCCCACGGCCCGGATCCGGGGATTCGATCCGGTCAAGGCGGGTGATGTGGCCTCGGCGATGGCGATCAGCAAGGTTTACGAGGGGCTTTTGCAGTACTCCTACCTGGAACGGCCCTATCGCGTGGTACCCCTGTTGGCGGACGGTATGCCGGAGGTTTCGGATGATGGCCTGACGTATACCTTCCGAATCAGGAAAGGAATCTACTTTCAGGATGATCCCTGTTTCGTGGAGACAGGGGGCAGAGGAAGGGAGCTGACCGCGGAGGATTTCGTCTACTCCATCAAGCGCGTCGCCGACGTGAAAAACGCTTCGACCGGCTACTGGGCGTTCAACAACCGCATCGTGGGCCTGGATGAGTTCCGGGAGGCGTCCCGGTCGCCGTACCCGACTGACTATGATCTGCCGGTAGGTGGCCTGCAAGCGATCGATCGCTACACATTACGGGTCCGGTTGAAGCGGCCGTATCCACAGCTTCTGTGGATTATGGCCATGCATTACGCTTTTGCCGTGCCCCGCGAGGCGGTGGAATACTACGGCAGCGATTTTGTGAATCATCCGGTTGGTACCGGGCCTTACGTGCTCAAGTCCTGGAAGAGGAACTACCGCGTGGAATTCGTGCGGAACCCCAAGTGGACGGAGGCCGGCCGGGTGGAGCTTTATCCGGCAAAGGGTGAACCCGATGACGTTGCCGCCGGGCTCCTCGAGGATGCGGGCCGTCCGGTCCCGTTCATTGACCGCATAGTTCAGTTGGTCGTCTCCGATGCGTCGACCAGTTGGCTCATGTTTCTCAGGGGCCGGTTCGCGTTTTCGGGGGTCAGCCGCGACAACTGGGATGCGGTGATCACCGAGTCGCGCGACCTGACGCCTGAACTAAAGAGAAAGGGGATCGTTCTCTCCCGGACACCTGCCATGGACATCTACTATACCGGCTTCAACATGGATGATCCGGTCGTGGGGCCCAACAAGCTGCTCAGGCAGGCGATGACCTGTGCTTTCAACACCGAGGAGTGGATCCGGTTTCACAACAATCGCATTACGCGCCCGAGCGGGCCGCTGCCTCCGGGAGTGGCGGGCTATGTGGAGAAGTCATCACCCTATCCCTTCGACCTGGAAAGGGCGCACCGGCTGCTCGCCCGCGCGGGATATCCCGGGGGGAAAGATCCCCAGACTGGTCGGCGGCTGATCCTGACCCTTGATCTGGGCGCCGCGGAGGCCCCCGAGGTCAGGCAGTCCACTGAACTCTTCATTGATTTCATGCGTCGACTGGGGATCGTGATACGACCGCGCTACAACAACTGGCCGACTTTCTTGGAGCGACTGGAGCGGCGACAGGTGCAGTTGTACCGGTTGGGATGGATTGCTGATTATCCCGACGCGGAGAACTTCCTGCAATTGTTCTACGGTGCCAACAGTTCTCCGGGACCCAATCATTCCAATTACCGGAATCCGGAATATGACCGGTTGTACGAACAGATGCGGACCATGCCGGACTGCCCGGAAAGAACCCGGCTTATCGCCCGGATGGTTGATATACTCATGGAGGATTGTCCCTGGATTTTCATGTCGGTCCCTCTCGAATATCTCCTGCGGCATCGCTGGCTGTTGAACTACAAGGCTCATGACTTTCCGTACGGCATGATCAAGTATTACCGCGTAGACGTGCAGGATCGTATCCGCTGGCGCGCGCAGTTCGGCCGCGGATTCTCACCCCGATGACCGGATATATCGTCAGGCGCACACTGCAGATGGTCCCCACCGTGGGGGGAGTGATCCTGATAACATTCGTGCTGTTCAACGTAGTGGGGGGCAGCCCCGCAGCGATGACGCTGGGGAAGCATGTTTCACCGCAATTGCTCGAAGAATTTGACGAACAGCGCGGCTTCAACAAGCCCCTTATCTGGGGCTGGTGGGCGGTGACTCGTGCCCATCCGGATGCGTTCTTCCCGGAGGATCCCGGGCTCTGGCGGGACCACTTGGCAGATGTCGGCCGGGGAGCCGAGGATGCCGGATATCTCGCGGTGGGACCGGGTGAGCTCCGGATTCCCCTGGCATTTTCCCTTCGGCCGGGCACCCGGTACCGGTGGATTATGGAATTCGGCCACCCTCCGCGCTCGCGTATCGGTCTGATCATGAGAAATGCCGTGCCGCAGGGCGTGAGCTCGGCGGAACCCGGTTCAACCGGGCAACTGGTGCGGCTGGCGGTACGCGGCAGGAAGACCGTCGTGGATTTCACGGTAACCGGAAAGGATCCCAGCTTCGTTCTTCGCATTGAGGGACGTGAGTCTCTGCGTTCGATCCGCCTCCGCCGCCGCATGCCTCACCCGTGGGACTCGCAACTCTTTTTCTACCTGCGCCAGCTGTGTCCCGTAATATTCCTGCGGGAGAGAGACGAATCGGGCCGGGGCGGGGTGCGCCTGAAGTGGAAGGGAATTGATCTGGGCTACTCCTATTCCACAAACCAGCGTGTGTCGCGGATGCTGCTGGACGGCCTTGTTCCTTCTCTCACGCTCACTATACCGATCTTCATCGGCGGCCTAATTTGTGGCGTTCTGGCGGCGTTGCTTTGTGCCTACTTTCGCGACACGATGCTCGACCGGCTCTTTGTGGTTCTCTCAGTCGCCCTGATGAGTATCAACTATCTGGTCTGGATTGTGGGAGGACAATACCTGCTCGGCTACCGCCTGGGATGGTTTCCGGTATGGGGCTACGAGTCGTGGAGTTACCTGCTCTTGCCGGTCATTATCGGCATACTGCGAGGATTAGGAGCGGACATCCGGTTCTACCGGACGGTCATGCTGGATGAAATGTATCGTGACTACGTACGTACTGCTGAGGCGAAGGGGGTGAGCCGGCCGGGGATACTTTTCCGGCATGTACTCAAGAACGCCATGATCCCCATAATCACCACCACAGTTATCGCCATACCGTTCCTTTACACCGGAAGCCTTCTTCTGGAGAGCTTCTTCGGGATCCCCGGGCTGGGATACATGGGGGTGAATGCCATCAATTCGTCGGACGTGGATGTGGTGCGGGCCCTGGTTCTGATCGGCTCGGTGATGTACGTACTGGCGAATTTGCTTACCGACGTATGCTACGCCCTGGTGGATCCCAGGGTTCGTCTGAGATGAGTATGCGTGAAAAGGATATCCGCGAAGCCAACATGTCCCTGTGGCGGGATGCGTGGAGGCGTCTGAAAGCCAGGCGATCCGCCGCGGCCTGCCTGCTGGTGGTGGGCGCGTATGCTTTGCTGGCCTTGTATGGAGAAGGAGTCTACTGGTACTACTACCTCAGGGATGAGACTCCCCCCTACAACCGGGTAAATCTCGAGGCGCAATACCTGCCGCCTTCCGTCTTCCGGGCCCCCTTTCGTATGCCCGCAGGCGCGGCCTCCCCGGAGGGATGGCGCATGCACCTGGTGCGGCTGCGGTTCGGACTGCGCAACCTGCTTCGACATCCTTTGGGAACCGATGGTCTGGGTCGCGACGTTCTTCAGCGCACGATTCAGGGTGCCCGTATCGCCTTTCAGGTAGGTATCGTAACGTCGCTGATCGCCATTCCCATCGGGCTGGTGTTGGGACTGATTGCAGGCTATTTCGGAGGGCGGGTCGATGACGTTATCGTCTGGCTCTACAGTACGTTTGCGAGCATCCCGGGACTACTCTTCATCTTGGCGGTAGCCATGGTCGTCGGGCGGGGACTGACCGGAGTATATCTGGGAATCGGACTGACCACCTGGGTGGGACTGTGCCGCCTGATACGCGGGGAGGTGATCAAGCATCGTGGCCGTCCCTACGTAGAGGCCGCTCGCGCACTGGGATTCGGTCACGTCCGGATCATGTTTCGGCACATCCTGCCCAACGTGTTTCACATCGTACTGGTGACTTTTACTCTGCGTTTCCCGGCGGCGGTCAATACGGAGGTTATCATGAGTTTCCTGGGAATAGGTGTCCAGGGAGAGCCGTCGTGGGGAATAATGATCAGCAATGCGCGGTTGCGTCTCTGGCATGGCATCTGGTGGGAACTGGCCGCCGCCACCGTTGCGATCTTCGGCATAGTTCTGGCGTTCAATCTGCTGGGAGACGCCCTACGCGACGCGCTCGACCCGCGGCTGCGGACCGGAAGGACATGAGATGAGCCCGAGACGCGATCACATCGCGCCCCTTCTGGAGGTGGACGCACTTACGGTTCACTTCGAGACGCCTTCGGGTGTGGTCCACGCGGTAGAGGAAGTCTCGTTTCATATGGAGGCCGGGGAGTGCTGCGCTATGGTCGGGGAAAGCGCTTGCGGGAAAACGGTTACCGCTCTGGCTCTTTCACGTCTGATACACTGTCCGCCGGGACGCTACGCCTCCGGCCGAATCCTTTTCCGCGGCCGCGACATCCTTTCCCTTACCCATCCAGAGCTACGCCGCCTCCGGGGCAACCGCATTTCCTATATCTTCCAGGAGCCGGCCGTCGCCCTGAACCCCGTATTCCGGATCGGCTTCCAGATCGGTGAGGCCATCCGGCTCCATCGGGGAATCAAAGACGTCTACCCGCAGGTCGAACATCTCCTCGAAATGGTGGGGATGCCCGATCCCCGTGCCGCCCTCCACAGTTACCCCCATCAGCTCAGCGGCGGCATGCAGCAGCGGGCGATGATTGCCATGGCGCTGGCGTGCAA
>DTYT01000203.1 GCA_012961745.1 Kiritimatiellia bacterium
CCCGACGTTCGGCCGTCCGATGATGGCCACCACCGGCCGCCGGGATGCCCGCTGGCCGCCTTGCCCCTCCGGCGTCATCGTCCGCCATCCGCCGCTTGAGCGGACTCCAGCATGTGCACGCCGTCCATCACGTACTGGAGCGTGGAGACCGCTACACAAAATCCCGCCAGCCACACCAGAACCACAAAGAATGTGGCCGGCCAGCCGGCCAGCGCCCATATCACTGCGGACATCTGGAACGCGGTGGCCGCCTTGCCCAGCGTCCGGGGTCGCACTTTCAGCTCGCCGACCACGGCGTGGACGATCACCGCGCCCAGGATGAGGAGGATGTCGCGACTGATCACCAGCAAAGTGAATGCAATCGGGAACTGCGGCTGCAGCCCGGCGACCGAAGGACGGGTCAGGAGTACCAGGGCTGAAAGCAACAGGAGCTTGTCCGCCAAAGGATCCAGGATGCGTCCCAGTTCGGTGATCTCCCGCCGCAAACGGGCGACGAAACCGTCGAGCGCGTCGGTGAGTGCGATGACCATGAACAGCACCAGTGCACCCAGGCGCTGGTATTCGTTGGGAGCCCCCCGTTGAATGCTCAGCGTGTAATAGAGCAACTGCAGCATGAACAACGGAACCAGCATGATGCGCAGAATGGTGATCTTGCAGGCCAATGTGAGCCGGGTCGCACTTCCACTTCGCGCCGTGCTGGGTGCCGAACCCTTCATGATTGCCCTCCGGGCGCTCTTCCCCGCAGGTCGCCAAGCGGCAACTCTCTCAACGCCCGCTCGATGCGGCTCCGGACCCGGTCCCGGCCCAGGACTTCGAGCATCTCGAACAGCCCGGGCCCGCGATCCGTCCCGGACACCGCCACCCGTAACAGGTGAATGTAGACCGCCGCCTTCAATCCCTTGCGTTCCGCCGCGGCGCGTACTTCCCTTTCTATGTCCGCAGCCCGGAACGGATTTACCTGCGCCAGAAGTTCTGCGCACTCCCCGAGGCGCTCCCGGGCGTTCTCCACCCGCAAACGCTTCTCCACTGCCCGCCGGTCCCAGGGATAGTCCTCGCGGAAGAAATACCCCGCCACCTCGGTCACCTGCCCGAAATACCGGAGCCGCCCCCACAGCAGTTCCCCCACCCGCCGCACGTAGTCCTCCGGCTCTTCCCCGGTAAGCAGCCCGGCTTCCTCCAGGGCCTGCCGGAACCTTCTCTGATAGTCCTCTTCGGCCAGGGCCCGCATGTACTCCCCGTTCATCCACATCAGCTTCCGGGGATCCATGCGGGAGGCACTGGGCCTGACCCGGTCCAGGTCGAACAGTCTTATCAGCTCGTCGCGGGAAAGAAGCTCCCGGTCATCACCCGGCGACCATCCCAGTAAAACCAGATAGTTGAACACCGCCTCCGGCAGGTATCCTTGCCGCCGGAACTCGCCCACGTACGCTGCGCCGTCGCGCTTGGAATAGGGCTTACCCTGGTCGTTCACAATCATGGGCAGGTGGGCGAACCGCGGTGGTTCCGCCCCCAGCGCACGGTATAGCGCCAGATGCCGGAACGTGTTTTCGATATGATCGTCTCCCCGGATTACATGCGTGACACCCATGTCCCGGTCATCCACCACGTTGGCCAGATGGAACACCGGCGTACCGTCGGAGCGCACGATAACGAAATCCTGGAGATCCCCGGCGGCCTTGCTCAGCGGCCCATGCACCAAGTCTTCGAATTCCATGCTTTCCTCCGGCATCCGGAAGACGATCACCTCCCCCACTGCCTCTCCCTTCCGCGTGCGATAGGCCGCCCCTTCCACCAGCAGCCGGTCGGCGGCCTCCAGGTGCGCCGGCCGCCGGTGGGACTGGAAAACCGGGTCCCCGTCGTAGTCCAGTCCCAGCCACTCCTTGGCATCCAGCC
>DTYT01000204.1 GCA_012961745.1 Kiritimatiellia bacterium
AAACTCCATTTTCGCCGAGCGAGTCGCGGACGGCCGCAAGGTGGCCGCGTCTTCTCGCTCGGTCCCCCCGGTCCGTTTCAGAACAACGTCCGTTCCCATCGCGGCTTCACCGCGATGACCCGAACGCCTCGACGCTCACTTCACAAAGGAAAGCAAAATGCCACATCCAACGTCTGCGATCAAAAGAGGGCTGCCGATCGTCGTGGTCACCTCGCTGCTGCTGGGGCTGGCCCGAAGCGCCTCGGCTTGCTCGGTCCCAGTCTTCCGGTACGCCCTGGAACGATGGCCGGCCGACTATTATCAAGTCGTGGTCTTTCACCGCGGAAAATTGCCGGCTGAGCAGAAGAAGATCGTCGACTTGCTCAGCGAAGACGGCTGGGCCGGTCAGATTCGTGCAAACGTGTTCGCTGTGACCTGCGATCTCGACGGCAAAGTGTCGGAGGAACTGGGCAAGCTGTGGGAACAACAAAAAGACCAGGCCAAGAAGCTGCCGTGGATGGTGATCCGCTATCCGTGGCAGACTCGAATTCCCGTCCCCGTCTGGGCGGGTCCTTTGGACGAACGGGTTATCCGATCGCTGGTGGATTCTCCAGCACGCAAGGAGATTGCCAAACGCATCCTGGGCGGTGAATCTGCCGTCTGGCTTTTGCTGGAATCGGGTGACCAGAAGAAGGACGATGCCGCCTTCAAGCTGCTGAAGAAGCAAATCGACCTCCTGCACAAAGAGCTGAAGCTGGGTGAGATCGACCCCGAAGACATTGCACGCGGTTACATTTCCGGCGCCCCGTCCGCGCTGAAGATCAAATTCTCAATCTTGCGGGTCTCGCGCAAGGATCCAGCCGAAAAAATGCTCGTCGAGCTGCTGCTGGGGACTGAGCCGGACCTGCGGGAGTTCGACGAGCCGATGGTCTTCCCGATTTTCGGCCGGGGACGTGCTCTGTTCGCGCTGGTCGGCAAAGGGATCAACGAGGATACGATCGGTGAGGCGGCGTTCATCCTGACGGGACCGTGCACGTGCACGATCAAGGGCCAAAACCCCGGAACGGACCTGGTCATGGCCGTGGACTGGGACACGAAGCTGGAAGAGCGGTACCAGGCCGCCGCCGAACAGATGGAGGTGTTGGAACTTTCGGGGCTGGGAGGATTGGCCGAAGCAAAACCGGCTGAGAACGCAGCGAGCCAGAAGGCCGACGTCGGCGTGACGACCGTTGCGGCCACGGAGAGCGCGAAGGCGGACAGCCCGGCGGCGGTCGCCCAGTCTGACGGATCCGGCGCCCAGGTTGGCCAACAGGAGGGTATCGGGCGCGACCTCGCGTAACCGGAAACTGTCGCGGGCCGTGCGATGGGTGAACATCACCCGCTGCGACCCCACCCCCATGCCCACGCCACAGCGCTGTGCGGCTCGCGCCAGATTGCGGTTGACCCGTTGTAACCTGCGGGGGCTGCCTCCCGTCATAGAGGCAATGATAAGCGGAAACGACAGGCGGCGGCCGAAGAGTTGCACCGAAGTGTCTACCGACTCCAGATTGATCTCCGGCAATGCCCGATGCCGCAGAACCAGACGGTCGAAGTGATGCCTCATCCGGTCGGTCCCCGGGTCCCGCAGTGCCAATCTGACGTGATCCAGCTTCCTGCGATCGGTCACTTGGGCCGTGCTCCAACTGAACCGCCGCCCTGCCGTTCCAGGGCAATATGCGCCCGCATCAGTTCCCCCCGGTTGGTCTGGGCCGCCAACAGGGAAAGTTCACCACACCAGACCACGGCGGCCGCAATGGCTGCCAGCCGCCGGGACCCGGCCCCGTCTCGCGGTCCTTGCAGGCAGCCCAGTTGCTCAAGGTTACGCCGGGCGAACTCCAGGTTCTTTCCGGCACCCACCGTTCCCGCGATGATATTGGGCACGGTTACCGAAAAATAGAGATTCCCTTCCTCCATGGCGGCGCAGGTAATACCTTGGGAACCTTCCACGATATTGGCCGCATCCTGTCCGGTCGCCAGATAGAACGCCAGCAGCATGTTGGCAAAGTGGGCGTTTGCGCTGCGCACACTCCCGGCCAGGATGGAACCGATCAGGTTCTTGTCGGTATTGATTTCCACCATCTTCTCGGGCGTGGTGCGCAGATGTTCGCGGCAGATCTCCGCAGGGATCACTGCTTCGGCAATCACCCGGTGCCCGCGCCCGAGGATTCCGTTGACTGCGGAGCATTTCTTGTCGGTACAGAAGTTTCCCGAAATACTGACATATCGCAGTTCGGGGTAAGCCGACAGCATCCATTGCAGCACGCGGTCGGCGGCCGCGGTGACCATGTTATGGCCCGCGGCCTCACCCGTACTCATCTCCAACCGGACAAACAGCAACCGGCCCACCACTTCCCCGTGGATGTCCAGCAGCCGAGCAAACCGGCTGCCTTCGGCAACCGCCCGGGCCGCCTCCGCCCGGCGTGACCCTCGCAGACTGGCAAGGATGGAACCGGCCGCCTGTGCATCCGGCGCCTCTACCACCACCGAACGGCTCATCCGGCCGTCCACGTAAACCGTGCGCACGCCTCCGCAGAGCCGGCTCACCCGCGCCCCCCGGTCTACGCTCGGCCACAACGGGGTTTCCAGAGTCGCCAAGGGAACATGGAGCTCGTCGTCCAATACCCCCCGGATACGTATGGGCCCCACCTGCTTAAGGGGAATGCCGATCTCCTGCCTCTGCTTAATGCTCATCCTGCCCGCTGCTCCTACGGCTCAATGATCGTGCCACCGCGGCCGACGTACAAGCCAATATTCGCGCCCGGGCGTGGTCCCGGCCTTGGGGTGCCGGAGTCAGCCCCATCCGGCACCTGTCGCGTTGCACTGCCGGCAGGCATCTGTCATACTTCCCCGCGGTGTATCGGAGCAGCTACAACCTGATCACGATCCTCGGCCTGGTGCTGGCCGCGGCCTCCACTGCGTGTGCCGGAGGCCGCCCGGCAGCTGCACCCATGGTCCTCGACGGTTACGCCGCGCGCGTCAATGACCGCGTGATCACCATCGCCGAGGTGCTCGCCCATATTCAGCCGGATATTCAATCCCTGTCATACGAAGCGACCCCGGAACTTCTGACCCGCAAGCTGGCCGAGGCGTTCGATCAAGGACTCCAGCGTCTTATCGAGCGCGCATTGATCCTCGAGTATGCCGAGGAGAACAAGCAGGAGATACCGGACCAGGTGGTCGAGCAGCAGGTGGCCCGCATTGTCAGGGAGCGTTTCTCCAATGACCGATCGGCGTTCCTCCAGGCCTTGGAGCGGGAACACCGCAGCCTGGAGGACTGGAAGAGCGAGGTCCGCGATGAGCTGTTGGCCGCCATGGTACGCCGGGCGGTATTGGAAGAGAAGATGGTCGTAACGCCCCGCGAAATCCGTGAATACTACCGGGAGCATGTGGACCAGTTCAGGGTGCCGGAAGGGGTCCGAGTGGCGATCATCACCATCCCCCGCAAAGACCCACGAGCCGACCAGGAGATAAGGGCCGTCCAGCAGCGACTGCAAGAGGGTGAGGAGTTTGCCGCCCTGGCCCGAGAATCTTCGGCAGACGCCTGGGCATCCCGGGGCGGTGACCGCGGCTGGCTGACGCCGGAGGACTTCCGGCCGGAAATCCGGGAAGTGCTGGGTGACCTCGGTCCGGGTGAGGTGAGTTCTCCGATCGAAACGCCGGAGGCCGTGTACTTCGCCAAGCTGATTGCCAGGCGAAGGGCGGGGATCCGGACATTGGACGAAGTTGCGCACAGCATAAGGACGATCCTGCTCCGACATAGGCGCGAAGAATTGTACCGGGGATGGATCAGTCGCCTGCGAAGGCGGTATTTCGTTGAAATACTGGTCAACGGCGCCGATCTTTTCACCAGTGCGGGATGAAAATCGTGGCACTCACCTGCGGCGATCCCTGCGGTATCGGCCCCGAGGTCGCGCTGAAGGCCGCCCTCAAGCATCGCTGGCCGGCCGACGTACGTCTGGTTCTGATGGGCAACCGGCATTTGCTGGAAGCGACTGCGCAGCTCTGTTCGTTACCCCTGCCTGCGGATTGGACTCCGAAACAGGGCCGTCCCCGCGGAAAGGTCACGCTCTGGGATCCCGGCCCCCGGACCCTCCGGGCCATGCCGACTCCCGGACGTGTCAGTCCGATTGCGGCCCGCATGGCCGCGGAATGGATCCGGCATGCGGCCCGCGAGTGTCTGCGGGGCACTTTTCAGGCTATGGTGACCGCCCCCATATCGAAGGAGGCCATGGCCGCGGCAGGCTTGAACATTCCGGGGCACACCGAGTATCTCGCGCGGCTGACGCGCAGGAAGAGCGCTGTCATGCTGCTCATGGGCGGGCGGTTGAAAGTGGTCCCGCTCACCCGTCACATATCCCTGCGTTCCGTCCCGGACGCACTGAGCCGGGCGGCAATACTGCATACCATCCGCATCCTGGTTGAGTCCCGGCCGCTGCTGGGATTGCGGCGAATCCGGATCGGTGTCGCCGCGCTGAATCCGCATGCCGGCGAGGGGGGGCGGATGGGAGATGAAGAACGGAAGATCATATCCCCGGCGGTGCAGGAAGCGCGGAAAATGGGATGGCAGGTTGAAGGCCCCGTGCCGGCGGACGTTATTTTCCACCGGGCGATCCACGGTTGCTATGATGTGGTGATCAGTATGTACCATGACCAGGGACTCGCCCCGCTGAAGATGCTGGCTTTCGATACGGGGGTAAACGTCACATTGGGGCTGCCGCTGATCCGTACCTCCCCCGATCACGGGACTGCATTCGACATAGCCGGGCTGGGCATAGCCAGGGATGCCAGCATGCGCGCCGCCATCCGGACCGCCATAGACATGGCGGGGAGACGAAATCCATGGGGATGAGGGCCGGCACCTCCTATTGGGCTTCCGATGAAATGATCCGGCCCACGCGGATCCGCGAGGTTCTGCGCGAACTCTCGGTTCGGCCTCGGAAAGGTCTGGGACAAAACTTTCTGGCGGACGGCAACATACGCAAGCTGATGCTGGATACGTGTCGCATAGCTCCGGGCAGTCGCATCCTGGAAATCGGCCCCGGCCTGGGGGCGATCACCTCGGGACTGATCCAGGTTGCTGGCTCGGTGATCGCCATCGAA
>DTYT01000205.1 GCA_012961745.1 Kiritimatiellia bacterium
ATGATGACGTTGAGCAGGCGTATGATGTTTTCCGTTCGATCGTTCTTGCCGAACACCATCGCATTAATCCCAGTTGTTGAGGCAGCCGGGTGGCTTTCATGCGTCGGGTGGCGCCCAGGACGCGGACTGCCTACATCAGTAGGCACGAGAAAAAATTTCTTTTCCGGCTCTCCTATTTCAATTGTGAGTTGCGGGGCACGCTGATATGGTTGAGCTGAATGAATGATGAGATCTTTGCAGCGGCGGACGTTCATGGCAGATAGCGGACTGCAGCAGTGGGCAGTCCACCAATCCCACCGGTCAAGGAGGCCGGGATAAGGAAGGGAGGGAAGAAGCCATGGCAGTAAAGAAAAAAGCCGCAAAGAAGAAGGCGGCCCCCAAGAAGAAGGCCGCCAAGAAGAAGGCCGCAAAGAAGGCCAAGAAATAGCATAGACCAGCCCTGGCAACAGGGCAAGATGAAATTGGCCTCGGTGGCGGCACCCCGCGAAAGTGAGGTGCCGCCGCTTATTTTGGAGCAGCGCTCCCGCAACAATTTGTAGCACACCTTCAACTTGACTATACCACATCTTGTTAGGCATCCTTGGGAAGTGGCGGTCGGTTTCCGCCCGAATGAGCCGGAGGTTTGGAGTGCGCTGTCCGAAATGCGCAGAGAGTCGCGACCGGGTGGTAGACAGTCGTTCCGTCCGGGAGGGGACGGCGATCCGGCGGCGGCGTATCTGCCTTTCCTGTGGTCACCGCTTCACCACCTATGAGGAGGTGGTTCGGGCCTCGCTGCGGGTTATCAAGCGAGACGGTCGACACGAGGAGCTCAGCCGCGAGAAGCTGGTGCGGGGGATACAGCGGGCGTGTGAAAAGCGGCCGGTCAGCATGGAGGATATTGAGCGGCTGGTGGATGCGGTCATCAGTGAGTTGGAGAGCGAATACGAACGGGAGGTTCCCAGCACGGTGATCGGCAAAAAGGTAATGGAGCGGCTGGAGGACCTTGATGAGGTGGCCTACGTACGTTTTGCTTCCGTGTACCGGCGTTTCCGGGACGTCAGCCAGTTCCTGAGCGAGGTCGAAGAGCTGATCGGAAGAGAATGATATGTTTTCGGTCAGAGCAGCTGGGAGGTGGAAAATCAGCCGCGGCGGCGGTGAGCGCGGGAACCTTTGAAGGTGACGAGCACCTGATTCGGGCCGCTGTGGAAACGGCGCGACTCTTCCGGCGCGGAGCGGGCCGTTCCGGGCGCGTGCGTCCGATAATGCCCGCCGCTATGTTGGAGGCGTTTGCACTTTTCAGTTCGGGGTGGACATATCTGGCGCAGAGACTACTGGAGGAGCTGGAAGGCATGAATCGTCTGACCGCAGATTACCTGTTAGCAGCATCTGTGGTGGAGACGGCTTGGCGATACCAGC
Source organism: Kiritimatiellia bacterium (assembly GCA_012961745.1). GTDB lineage: Bacteria > Verrucomicrobiota > Kiritimatiellia > B70-G9 > B70-G9 > B70-G9. Next base: position 1,396 of record DTYT01000205.1, read on the forward strand.
TATGTCGCTCCGGGATCGTGAGGATTGGGGAGAGTCCGGCATGGAGTGTGGTTGCCACAGTGGACCTTACCCGGATACGTGGTGGAGAGCTCGCCTTGGATATGACACTCAAGCAGATTTTCCGCAGGATCGTGGAATCCCAGGCAGATTTTTGGGGGCGTAGAAGCGGGAGGGGAGCTGTGCGGCTGGTGCTGCCGGCGGAGGCAGGGGCGGGGCGTGCTCAACGGGGTAGCCGCGGGAGAGGAGCTCGGCGGAATGTCGAGTGGAGGCTTTTTGCGCGCTGGTGTTTCGAACGGATGGCAGTCCGGGGTGGATGGC
>DTYT01000206.1 GCA_012961745.1 Kiritimatiellia bacterium
CCATGTTCATCCATGGCGGCTGGCTACATATCATCAGCAACATGTGGGCCCTCTGGCTTTTCGGAGACAATGTGGAAGACCGTCTCGGTCACCTTCGTTTCATGGTCTTCTACGTGGTCTGCGGGGTGGCAGCCATGTTCACTCACGTTTTGCTCAGCTCCGGCAGCACCATCCCCGCAGTCGGCGCAAGCGGAGCGATCGCCGGTGTGATGGGCGCCTATTTCCTTTTCTACCCCTTCGCGCGCATGATTGTCATGATTCCCATCTTCTTCTATCCCTTTTTCTTCGAGCTTCCGGCGGCTCTCTACATCCTCGTCTGGGCATGGAGCCAGCTTACCAGCGGGACTTTCACCCTACTCACCGGCTATAATGCCTCCGGTGTGGCCTTCTGGGCTCACGTCGGTGGCTTCATCGCGGGCATGGTCCTGGCTCCCCTCGCCTGCGACACCGGCCGGAGACCGAGATGTTTCGCAGATGAATATTTTCCATGGTAGTAGACAGAATCCGGGAGGAATGGAATGATGAACGGTATGTTTGATCTCTTTTGGCTTTTCTTCATCATCAGCGCACTGCAACCCGTGTTCCAGCGCCGAATGCTGGAAGCCGCCCGCCTACGTCTTCTCCAGCAGATCGAACGGACCCACAGATGCCGAGTCATCACACTCATACATCGCCAGGAGACCATGAGCCTCCTTGGCTTTCCCATAATGCGGTTTATCGACATTCACGACTCCGAGGCAGTCATACGCGCGATCAGGCTTACCGAGAAAGACGCGCCCATAGACCTGGTACTACACACCCCTGGTGGACTGGTGCTCGCTTCCGTCCAGATCGCCCGGGCCCTGAAAAGACATCCCGCCCGGACACGTGTCGTTGTTCCCCACTATGCAATGAGCGGCGGTACACTCATAGCCCTCGCTGCCGACGAGATCATCATGGACCCCAATGCGGTTCTCGGACCGGTCGATCCCCAACTCGGCAGCTACCCCGCCGCCTCGGTGCTCAAAGTTCTTTCCCAGAAGGATATCAACAGAGTATCCGACGAAACGCTTATCCGCGCCGACCTTGCCCGCAAGGCGCTCGACCAGCTCATTTCCGTCGTCCGCGAACTGCTGGCCGATCGCCTTCCCCAGGACCGGGCTGCACGGATCGCCGAGGAGCTCGCCACTGGCCGCTGGACCCACGACTATCCAATAACCGCCGACGAGGCCCGGGCACTAGGTCTGAACGTGTCCACAGACTTTCCTCCCGAGTACTACAAGCTCATGAGCCTCTACCCCCAACCGGTGCGCCAGTCGTCCGCAGTCGAGTTCACTCCCCAACCGCTGCAAAACCCACCGCCAGCGAACCATGTCCAATATGCAATCCGCCGCCCACCTAGCAAGGCGGCGACAGACTGAGACAATCTGTCCCGCACCGGGCGTTCCAATCTGCCCGATGTGCCACAATGCTACATAGCCGTGAAAGAGACGTGGCGACGTTTCTCGTTGCAAGCCATGTAATTGTACATCCGGACAAGGGTGGCACGTCCGATGCTCATCCCCCCTCTGGCAGTACAGGCCAAAAGGAGGTGAGCCACATGACATGGTTGGACGAGTTTGACTGGCTGGTGGATCCGTGGCAGCAGGCCGAGAGACTCCGTCGGGAAATGAACCGGCTTTTCCGGGGTCTGTATGACCGCGGCCCGGAGTTTCCTGCGCTGAATGTTACGGTCTCCAGCGACCAGATCGTGGTGACCGCTGACCTTCCGGGTGTCGATCCGGAGAGGATAGACGTAGAGGTCACCGATTCCACTCTCAGCATCCGCGGTGAGCGTCCGGAGCCCCGGCTCGAGGGTGATGCGACGTATCTGTTCCGCGAGCGCGGCTACGGCAGGTTCCAGCGCACGATTCTGTTGCCCTTCGAGGTGGACCCTGAACGGATCGAATCTCATTACCGGGACGGTGTGTTGCGCGTCAGTCTGCCGCGGCACGAGAGATCCAAGCCCCGGAAGATTGCGGTGAAGACCCAGTGACGGGGAGGAGGTGATTCGCATGACCAACGAAGTCGCCCAGACGGATAAAAGGGTAACCGGCGTTGAGGATCTTCCGGTCTACGTACCGGCCGCCGATGTCTACGAGGCGCCCGACCGTTATGTCATATCGGTCGATCTGCCTGGGGTGGGCGAATCCGACCTTGAGCTGAACCTGGAAGAGGGCGTCCTCCGCATCGCGGCGGTGCGGCCTGAGCTGCAGGAGGCCCAGGGCCGATCGCTCATCCAGGAATGGGAGCCATGCCGTTACGAGCGGTCTTTCCGGCTGGCGTC
>DTYT01000207.1 GCA_012961745.1 Kiritimatiellia bacterium
CCCACGCCGCCTAGAACGAGTGAAAAGAGATACTCGGGGACGTGATACCAAGTGCCGTATTCAAAATAGTCTGCCAGCACAATCTTGGTGGCAGCGAAATTACCGGCTGCGTAGCCGGCCAGCAGAAGCAATGCGATTGCTGTCCCCCCGCGCCGGCCGTGCGGATTCGACGGGGCGGAACGCGGCCACCGAAGTAGTAGTACCAGTGCTCCCACACTGACCAATATCAGTCCCGGCAAGTAAGCAACATGGCGGAGTATCCGTGGCCACTGGGGATTTATGCTCACGAAAGGATCGCGCAAGAAGACATGTATCCCTCGCAGCCACTCAAGAAGAGACATCTCCGGCGCGCTGCCATTCAGGAACCACCGGGAAACTTTGAGGGCGCCACTGCCGGGCATTATTCCCCCTAGATGGAGTCCCGCGTAGATTCCCCAGGCGACTGTGGGCACGACAAAACCCGCGATCAGCAAGCTGAACAGTCCCCACGACATCCTCCGCCTGAGGATCTGGATCAGATACCAAGAAAACACCAGCGCGGCGAACAGCAAGGCGTTGATGCGCGCAAGCGACAGGCACCCCAGCAAGAATCCCATCGTGACAGCCCCGGCCGGTTTCCGTCGGGGCAGATCGGATTCCAGGAGCCGAAGTCCGGCCGCGAGCAAAAGCATATGCAATGCATTTTCCTTTCCCTGCGAAAAGCGAAGCATCAGGGGCAGATTCACCAGCCACACGAAAGCGATCCCGGTCGCGGCCGTCCACGCGGGGCGTGACAGGCGGCGTACAGTGGGATAAACGACGATCCCCGCAACCAGATAAAACAGCCCTCCGCATGCCAAACCAATCCTGAGGAGTTGCTCACGGCTCATCGCAAGTGTAGCCAACCCGGTAAGAAAGAGTTCCCACAGAGGATGGAAGCCGTACGTCGGAGAAATGCCATCGAAAGTGAAAAAACCGTGGCGGCGAAAATTCCACGCCGGAAGAAAATAATAGAAACTGTCATCCTGTATCGTGGCGGCTAGATACTCGTAGCTGGATACAACGTGGTAGGCGATACAGTACATCACGCCGATGGTAAAGGTGGCCAAGACAACGCTTCGCGCTGTGCATTTCCCGGATGCACTCATGGGAACCTGATCACCACACCGCTTTCCGCGTTCGCTCTCTCCTGCCGGCCCTGACATCAACCATGTAGAGCGGATTCCCTCCAGCACTGGATGTCCAGAACGCGTCTCAAAACAGTTACATACTGATACAGAGTCCTCTCCTTCAGTTCCTGCAGTCTTCGGCGCCAACCCTCCGCTTCGGCAACGAGCTGGTCCACGATCCGTACGATCCGGGCCGGTGAAGCGTCCCTCCAAAAAAGGTGCGGCAATCCCAAGAGATCTATCATGGTCAAGCGCGAGTCGCTTCCTATGGTCAAGGACGGGACCCCTAGTGAAGCAGCGGCGTACGTTCCGTGGACCCGCGCGGTAAAAGCAACCAACGACGAACCGTAAATTGCAAGGAACTCCCTGAGGCTGGAAGGAACTACGACTTCCCATCGGCCGATGTCCAAGCAGCGGGTGGCCAGGCTCATTTCCAGGCTCTCGTGGAAAACCAGTTTCAGCCGATAGCGCCGGCCGAGCGTATTGAGTATCTCTTGCAGGGCTTGGGCCCAAACCGGGTCGTATCCGGTTCTGCCCCCGCTAGTTCGAGTCCCGGCGGGATGAAAGTTGACAGCGATATAGTCGGGTCGCCCGCGGGCCGGGCTGACCTTCCAGTAATCCGCCGCGAATAAAGAGGGACAGGGCAGCAGATAAGCCGACAAGTGCATCCCTTCGAACAGTTGGTACGCCGTCCGTTCTCGGCAGACGACCACCGATGATACGGCGTGCATTTGCCGGCAGAAGGCTCGATGCAGGGGGGTGAGGAGACGTCCCACGCCAGCCAGAACCCCGCGCACCGGGAAACAGGTTCCAAGACCGAGATTGAGAAATCGGACTCGAGGCGCTTGACGCAGGGCACGTACCAGCAGCAGTGACCATGGCTCGTACCGACTGTGATACCGATTTCCGAAGTAGAGCAAAGGCCCGGAAGCATTGAGTAGGATGTCGCATTCACACAACCGGTTGGCATTGCAGGCCGACACCAGCGACCACAGGGGCCATACCGCTTTGGGATGGCGTCTTTTCACCCAGCTCCAGAGGCGTCCCCGGCGATCGAACCAATGAGCCGGCTTGCTGCGCGGAAGCACCTGCCACCGCAGCTCGTGCGCCGGGAGTATCTGTTGCAGCAGGAAGCGCTGGCCGTCACGAACAATGTCGTCGCCCGGGTTATAAGACACCGGGGGAATGTGATCAAGGGTATACAGAATTCCCACTTTCAGAAGTCGTCCTGTTCGGGGATAGGAATTCATTCCTCAGAACCCGTGCAGGCTTCCCCGCGCTCCGGTGTGGGACGAAATCGGCCGGTTTCCCCGGAAAAATCGCTCTCTCAAAGCCGGCTCGCAGCCCGCAACCGATGTTCTACCCAGCGGTAGGTCTCCCGCAGACCCTCCTCCAAGGGGGTTGTAGGTTCCCACTTCAGAACCTCTCTCAGCCGCGTATTGTCGCTGTTCCGCCCGCGTACTCCTTGCGGCTTGGACAAATTGTGCCTTTTCCGGAGCTTTTTGCCGGCTATAGCACACACAATATCCACCAACTCGTCAATGGTCACCATCCGATCGGTTCCCAAGTTCAGCGGCTCACGGTAATCACTGCCCATCAGTCTCAGCAGGCCCTCGACACAGTCATCAATATACATGTAAGAACGGGTTTGCTTCCCATCGCCCCAGATCTCGATTTCCCCTCCATCCGGCGCCAGCGCCACCTTTCGGCAGATTGCGGCCGGCGACTTCTCCCTCCCGCCCTCATAGGCCCCCAATGGGCCGTAGACGTTGTGAAAACGAACGATTCGGGTGTCGAAACCGAGGTCCTCGGCATAGTACCGGCAAAGTTCCTCCGTGAACAGCTTTTCCCACCCGTATCCCCTTTCAGGGTCGGCGGGATAGGCGTCTTCTTCCTTGAGGGGCGCAATATTGCTCTCTTTCTGCCGGTACTGGGCGTACACACAGGCCGAAGAGGAGAAAAGAAACCTCTTAACCCCCATGATGCGAGCAGCCTCCAACATATGGGTGTTGATCAAGATGTTGTTGCGGGCGATAACAGCATGATACGCGGAAATGTAGCCAATACCCCCCATGTCAGCCGCGAGATTGTAAACATCGTCCACATCACGGCAGGCCTGCAAACAGTTGTCCCAACGGCGCAGATCGAGCAACTCGAACTCATCCGCATGGCTCTTTTCAAACTCGGGCAACTTGATATCTACGCCGCGGATCCAGTACCCTTCCTTCCTGAGGCGCTTGACCAGATGGTGGCCGATGAATCCGCCGGCCCCGGTCACCAATGCGCGTTGACGCTGCACACGTGTCACTTGCCTTTCCTCACCCCAGCGGTGGCAACTGCACCGAACCACTCTAGTCATTAACAACTGGCGCCACCGCGGTCAATCCTTGAAGCCGACCAGCCAATTTTCGGTACAGGAATTCGGCGACTTCTTCATGCCCTCGTTCGCACCAATGCCCCCCAACCGAAGGATGGGCATCCACTACAACGCCTTGCTCGCGAAGTCGTTGCAGGTGTTCGTTAAGTCCCCCGATCCACTCGAAGCCCGAGCGCCGGGCGATAAGAGCCAGCCGCCTGTTGAACTCCGGCACCCCCCCTACATTGAAGACCACCACCCGACGATGTGCCAGAAAACGGGATGCCATTCCGGCGATCACTCCCAGGCGGTCAAACCCCTCTCGAATGGGCCTCAAAGAAAAATCGTACACATCATAGCGGGAGGGCTGCAAGCGAAGCTTGCGCACGGCGCGCGGCAAGAGCCACAGCCAGAGCGCCGAGTGCTGCGCCAGTAGGGCGCCTCCGTGCGGGAACCCAAGAGCGACACTCCCCTGCGCAGTAAGATAGGGGCGCGGATAGACATTGAAGCTCTTGATGGTGCGGGAATCCAAAAAGGGCGAATCATTCCACAGATCGTTAGCACACCACTGCCATATCACCAGCGTGGGATCGATCTCTTCGAGATACTCGCGCAACAGCAGGTATTCCTGCAGCATCCCGTAGCCTCCGCATCCATAGGCATAAAGTCGCCACTCCGGCCCCAGTCGTTCCCTCAGTCTCCAGTACCAAGTGCGCAAGTCGGAAACCTGGTAGGCTTCCGTATAGGAATCACCGACTACCAGTAGGGAAAAGCGTCCGCCCGGGGGTTCCCCCCAGAAGCGGAAACCGTCTCGCGTAGTGTGATACGAAACTTCATACGGCTGTCCGTCGGCACGCCGGGCCGAATATCGTCGAGTGATGTATTCGTTCAACCGCCAGCCAAACTTCGGATCCAGGACCGCGCGCGGTGGTCGTACGAGTCTGATCATGCGGAGGCCGGCCTCGGCTCCCACTAGGAGAACCAACAACGTACCCACCACAGCGGCCGAACATCTCACCACACCCAGAAAGCTGGTGCCGCCCCTGCCACCCGAAGGTCCCACCTTCCCGGAAGCGGTTGGCCTGGGAACAAGCTCATCGCGTCCGCCAACGCCAGCAAGCGCGCTGGCAGACGAATTTTTGTCTGACCGCGGCATCGACATAGATTGCATACGAGAGGGGAAACTGCTGGAAGTACGCCCCGGAGAGCCCCTTACAAAGTGCCCGCAACAGCCAGAGCGGAAGATGGAGCCGATAGAGCCACAGGTGGCCCCACTCCTTTAATAGACGTAGTTTTTCCCTCTGGGGGTTGCTCCCACATGACATGTTCGCTCCGGTCATTGTGAAGACTGCCAGGTAACGGCGAACATAGCGCGCACGGTACCCGGATCTCAGACATCTGACCACGAATTCCTCGTCTCCTATGTCGCGGAAGTCTTCGCGGAAAACGATCCCCGCTTCCGGGATGCGGCGGCGGAAGAACATCGCACAGGAAAATACATACAGATCCGTAGCAAGAATCAACCACCAGACGGGACGGAAGGCCTTGCGATAGGCGATAAGAGTCCCGTCCGGTCGCACCAAAAGGTGATCCCCAAACAAGAGGTCCACCCCCGCATTGTGGACGAAAAAGTCTTGCACGAATCCCAAAGTTCCGGGCAGGTACTGTTCGTCGCAGTTGAGGTAGCCTATAACGGCCCCCCGGGCGATACGCAGGCCCTTGTTGATTGCGTCATACATTCCCCGATCAGGCTCCACAATCAGCGGACCGGCATGGTAGGATCGCAGCCATTCCACGGAGCCGTCGGTCGAGCCGCCGTCCACTACAATATGTTCCACCCCAACGTCGCCCTGGTCGCGTACCGAACGGCAACAGCGGATCAAGTACTCCCGCATGTTATAGCTCGGGGTGATAATGGAAACGTCCGTCATACCTTACCTGGCAGGGCGTTGCCGCCCATCGTGTAGCACCCCCGTCCAAAACCGCGCATAACTTTCTACCATGTTTTCCACCCGAAAGCGTTGACAGAACAGGGCCCGCGCCGCGCCTCCCATCCTGCGACGCAGCCCCGCATCGTGAAGCAAATGGCGCAGCCGCATCAATCCCTGTTCGGGATAGGCAGGATCAAAGAGAAATCCGGTCTCACCGTCCACCACGATCTCCGGCACCCCGCCGACCCCCGCCGCCACCACCGGTATCCCGGCACTCGCAGCCTCGATCAATACCGTCGGCAGAGAATCAAACTCGGTGGAAGGATGTACCAAGATGTCTATGACCGAGAATATCGCGTCCCTGCGCCGCGGTCCCAATAGGGCGACGTTCGGTCGTCTTAAGGTCCCTCTCTGTCGAAGTAGGGCATGCACTGCGGGATGGAGATCGCCAAACAGCAACCACTCCACCGGGCATTCATCCTGCAGGTTCTCTATCCAGTCCGCCACTATCTCAGCCCCCTTCATCGGGGAGTACAACCCCGTGAAGCCGACTCGCATCCGATCCCCAGCCGATGGCTCCCGAACGACCGTCACCATGGGCACGCCGTTGTGGATCACCGCCAAGGCGGCAGATCGAGGAAGCAACGGCCGCCATGCTTCCGCGAGCGTCCGGCTAACAGCGACCAGAGCCTCCGCGCGTTTCAACGACCAGCGCATCAATCGTTTCCGACGGAGCGAGTGAGACGTCTGAACAGGATGGTCGTGAAGCGTGGCGGTGAAGCGCAAACCCATCACCGAACCTAACAGCGCCCCCAGGTCGAAAGCCCGTGAGTGCCACGCATGCACCAGATCATAACTTCCCGCCGGACCGCGTCGCTGCCAGAGCGCCCGTAAGTTCTCGATCCACGCGTCCCGGCTAGTCGGGAACTCCTCGGTCAGAATGCCGCTCCGGCTGGCTTGATGGAAGGCACTGCTGTCACGCGGCGCCACTACCACCAGATCAGGGTCCTCACGATCCCAGTTCTCCAGTAAGTGATCCAGTACTCGGTAGGCTCCCGTTCCCGATCCGTGCACGGTAACCAAAATGGCCACTTTCATCCTTGTCCTCGTCGGCCCTCCGGACTACGGGTTCCCTCATTCAGGCGTATTCGGGATCTGCTCTCCGCTGCGCTCCAAGCGGCGGCCACTCCCACAACTATGCTCACCACGAAGAAATCGTAGGCCGCACCGTTGATAAGCATCTGTCCAGTCTGCGCTACCAAGAATCCAAGCAGAGCGCTGCCTAGTAACTTTTCCGGCGTCCCGGCGGCGCTGCGGCGTACCAGTCTGAAGAAGCGCACCACAGCCAGCAGATAGGCGCTCACGAAAAGCAGAACCACCGGCAGCCCGCAAAAGACGCCGAGCTCCAGGAGCGAGTTATGGTAGGTGCCCGAGGTTCCAAACAGGGCGGCCGTCGCTCGTTGTAAATCTCCATAACCCAGGGTAGCGAACAACAGTTCCTCCAGAGTGAACGCGAACCCGTTGCCCACCAAGGGATGCTCCCGAATCCGGCGCAGACCGACCCGATATAGCATGCGGCGGAACTCGGATTGCCAGCCCCTTTCAGAACTAATACCCAACTCTCCCGCCTCATAGACAAACTCGGTTCCCGTGAGACTCGGGATCACTGTGGAAAGGGAACGGCGTACCGCTACCGGAAGCCGCTCCGGCCCCAGGGCTACCAGTATGATCAAGCCCCCCACCGACACCAGCGCAAGGAAACGAAGAACGCGCCGCGTTACGCCGTAGTTCATGGCCACCATTATAATCATGGCGGCAGCGTATAACGGACGGCTGCGGTGCGGCGTTATGACCGAAAGGATAAGGATCATGACCGACGCGACATAATAGGGGAGCAACCGCGTGCCTTTCGCCGCATAGGTCCGGTTGACACTCCACGCCAGCCAAAGTGCCCCCAGGAACCACATGGGCCGGTAGAAAGAAAGGCCCACCAACGACCGCAGACCCTGGCGCAGCTGGGCCGCCAAGAGCACGAACTGGACTACGACCAATAAGGCCACCAGGAATCTCAGAGTTTTTCCTTCTGATCCCCGGGCGGCGCCGTATACCGCACCCGCTGTGAAAAAGGAAATCCCCCCAACGACGAACACTACCGCCTCGCCGCCCCCCCCGCGCCCGCCGAACCAGACCGATCCCGGCCGGTCATACAGAAACCGGGCAATAATAATGGCCGCCGCCAGGATCATTATCCGTGAAATACTATCTCTCAGCGTGATTTCCTTGGTTTTCAGGATCGCCGCCCGCCCCAATATGATCGGAAACAGAAGCGCAAAGAAGGGCACCGCCAGCGGCAGCCTACGCAGGATGGGTAAGGGAATGCTAAAGGTGAGGGTCAACAAGGCCAGTCCTGTCGCCAGCCATAGCCGCGACATGGCGATGATAACCACGACCACGATCACGGCCGCCAGGGATACCCCTTTCAGGAGGTCCGAAAGCCCGGCAACGCCCTTCAGAAGCACTGAGAGCAATGCGACGACCACCGAGACGCCGAGCAGCAGGCACAGCAGAGTGTGAAGCTGGACGGCCCCCGTACGGCTACCCGCGCATCCTCTGCACCTGTATCCGGCAGTCAGCCTCGCCATGGTCGCCTCTCCTCCAGCAGGCGGCGGTAGAGCTGGTGATACCGGTACGCCACACTGTCGTACGAGAAAACCTCCACGGCCCTGGCCCTGGCCCGTCGCCCCATAGAGCGGCGCAGCTCAGGACTGCCGAGCAGGCGGCAGACTTCGTCGCTGAAACGCTGGACATCCTCACCGGGCACCCGCACTCCCACCCCGGAGTCAGGGAATATATCCTCGGAAATGCCCGGCAGGTCCGCAACCACACAAGGGAGCCCCACGGCCATGGCCTCAATCTGAACCGTACCGAACCCCTCGCGCCGGCTGGGAAATACAAACACATCCGCAAGTTGGAAGTAGCGCTCAATACAGTCGTCACGCGGATACAACTTTATCTGGCTCAATATATCCACACTGTTCTCCGCCTCTCCAAGCTTCATGAACTGAGTTAGGACTGAAGGAGAAACCTCTCGCCGCATGAAATCTCCGGCACACACCAGACACGCAGAAGGAATCCGTTCGCGCACCATCCCGAAAATACGAAGGAGACGATCCGTCCCTTTCACATAGGAAAGGTGCCCGACATATAAAAGCACCGGGCGGTCGGGGTCAATACCCATCTCAATCCGCAGGCGCCGTTTCTCCACCCCCGAAACCGGACGGAAGCGTCTGCAATCCACGCCGTTAGGGATTACTTCGACCACGGCACCCGGCCGATATCGGCGGCACGGTGCAAGCTGCCCCTGCGTCAAGACTACTACCGCCGATATCTTGCGAAACATCGTCTCCGCCCACCGGGCACGCCTGTCCGAACATACCGTTCCCGGATCATCCCACCCTTGAAGAGTCAACTTCACTACCGTCGGCAAGCCGGAGGCAGCTCCCACTAAGCGCGCCAACAAGAGATTGGTGTAATCGCCACCGTGAACATGAAAGATATCATACCGCCCACGGCACCGGCGGATTTCCAGGATAATCCCGAGGAACGAGATCAGCTTGGTAAGCTTTCCACTCTCCGGAAGGGGAAACGCCATTACTGCAAACTCATCGATTGAATGTGTGTTCCTCCGAAGACCGTCCGCATTCGCGGTGAAAAACGTCACCCTGTCTCCTCTCCGCCGAAGAAACCGGGCAAGGTTCAAGGCGGCATATGCGGCGCCGCGCGGCCGTGGGAAAAAGTGCCGCACAAAAAAGACTATATGGTACTCATCCATCAGCTTACCCGGTTAGGCCATCCGGCGACCCAAACGCCGAAACGCTCGTCCATCTCGCCGTAATCCTTCCAGCCCACCGGCTACTGGGTTCCATATTGCTTTGCCTTGCACCCGCTGCAATCCCATCGTGGCTCTCCCCTCCCGGCGGGCCGGGCACTCGGGTCGGGTTCAGCCTTCCTCCTCAACACCCAACGTGACCGCAACCCAGGCGGAGATTCCTCCTGCCGTCAACCACAGAATATCCTTTCGGTAGCTTTGATGTGAACTTGCAACACCAGAATACTCTACGCTCTACCAACAGTCCGAGCCCCGGCCCTTCAGGTGTCGGCGGGACGGCATCTCGCCGCCAGAAACAAGCCCCTCCTCGGTTTGGCCACGAGCAATAAGCGTCTCACGAGCCCGCCCAGCCACATGGGAATCCCGGCATCGAATCCTGCGGGAACATGGTAGACGCGTATCGCCTGAACCTGCAGCCCGGCCCGGGTACACATTCTGGTCAGTGAATCGGCGTCAAAACTGTTCACATGGCCACATGCCGGAAAAGGCTTCAAACAATGCGGGCATAGAAGCCACCTGATAGGCTGGCGGTCCGGCACAGTAATCACCACAAATCTCCGCGCTACTCTAGAAAGCTCGGCAAGGCTACTAATTGGATCTGCAAGGTGCTCCAACACTTCAATACAGGTAACCACGTCAAATTGGCGGTCTTCGAAGGGCAGCCGCGGTAGACCTGCCTCCAAGAAGGTGAGCCCCCTGTAGCGGCGCCGCGCCTTTTCGACCCGGGCCCGGGAAATGTCTACCCCGGTAACCTCGTTCATCCGGGTCCTTCCCTTTATCCAGTGACAGAAGTAGCCGTCTCCGCAGCCGACATCCAGGAGCGAATGTAGCCGTTCGCGTGGGAATACCGACCAGGCGGCATAGCAACGATGCGGCTCGATCTCATCCGCGTCCGGGGCGAATTCGCTTACTTCGTGCTCATGCTGGTAATATGCCCACCAGTCGATGGCCGTAGGGTCGAATGCGTTATCCTGCCTTCTCATGTATCGAACCAACAAACATCCTGACCAGCTGGTATATACCCTTTATCTCCCGGCGGAATCCACGCCAGAGCAGAATCAACGCCGCATAGGTGATCACGACCGACAGTAAAGGCACCGCTGATATGGAAGCCCAGGTACCCACTATCACCATCCGCCGGCCCGCTGCCATCACGATTCCGAGCACAAGCGCCGCTACGAAAGGTCTCCATACATGGGCCGCCAGATCAAGCCAAGTCACCGGAGACCGTCTCAAGGCGTACCACAGATAGGCCGGTACAATCAAATAGAAAGCCACCGTGTAGGCGACCGCCACGCCCAAGGCCCCCCAACTCAGACCTGCCAGAAACGCCAACCCAAACAGCAGGGCGGTAACGGTACCCGCCCTGAACATCCTGGCCGTATCCCCCAAGGAGATGAAAATCCAACCGGTTGTGTTGTAAAACGGTTGCAACAGTGCGGCCACTGCCAAAACACGGAAAATTGCAACCGCCGGCAGCCACTGACGGCCCAGCACGAGCAGCACGACCTCCTTCGACATGACCAGCAGAACGGCAATCGAGGGAACGGTCAGGTGGGCTACAACATTCATGGCCCCGCAATAATACGCTTTGTATCTCGACGGCGCGTCCCGCAGCTTGCTCAGCGTCACCACGGCCACATTGGTCAGGGGCGCGGTTACTTGATTGATCGGCATCAATAGTAATGAGTAGGCTCTGCTGTAATATCCGAGATCTTTTCCTCCCCACCTCCACCCGATCAGGACGTTGTCGAGGTTTCGTGTAATGTAGTTCACGATATTGAAGGCCGCCAAATACCCGCCTAGCGATAGCATCTCCTGAACATGACAATGACGCGCCGGCCTCTTCGGTCTCCATCCCGCCGCCGCCCAGACCCCGGCGGTGATTACGAGGGCACTCAATGCATGCATAAGCACCAGCGACCACACGCCAGCCCCCAGAAGGGCAGCCAGAATCGCCGCCACTGCCCCTGCCGCTAGCCCGAGGGTATTTATAATCGCAAGAATCAGGAAGCGCATCCGCCGTATCAATAGCGCCTGGTGCTGTACCGCCAGACCTCCGACTACGAATATTAAAGCAAATACTGACACGATCTTCACCAACCGCGGTTCCCCGTAGAATCGAGCAATCGCCGGTGACAGCGCTGCGACGGCCGCGGCCAACAGCATCCCCCATCCCACATTCACCCAGAACAAAGTGCTGATCTGTTTATGCGTAATATCCTTCTGTTGAATGGTGGCCGCAGACAATCCCAGATCCTTGAACATGGCTATAAACCCTGTAATTGCCGTCACCATCGCAATAAGTCCGAAATCCTCCGGACGGAGCAGCCGGGCCAGCACCATCGTCGATCCCAGGCCTACGACGAACTTCACCAATTGGGCGGCGGCGGTGATCGCCCCGCCGCCGATCGCACGTTGCTTCAAACTGCCGACGGAATCCTGCATTGACGTGGTTTCTCGGTAACGTCGCTCCTTGTGGAATCGGCCGCCGCGCGGGCTGGCCTGTATTGGCCGAGTCCCTCGGCCGCGGCGTCCTTCATGCAAATGCACACGACCGGCCCGCCAATCTGCTCCGGCCGGAATCCACCCCCATCCCAGACCCCGATCCGCCCGCTCCGCCGTAAAACTCGGCAGGCATACCTAGGCTTGATGGAAAACGCAAGCATACCCCAGGCTGTAGGCTCCGGTCGTGACGCACACCTTCTGCCTGGCATATATTCCCCGTCCTTTCCGGCGCCGGCGAAGAACTATTCAGCCATCATGGATACACCGACAATGAAAGATTACTCAATGCACCACATACTCGTCGCGTTCCTTGAAGGTCAACACCCTGGTCCACCCCATCCCGCCCGCGGCGGTTCCATCCACCGCCAGTAAGGTTATTGAATGTCCCGGAGAGATCCTCCACTCGTCCACCGAGACTTCGCCGGAAATTTGCTCCCGGCCGCAGGCAAGCCGCACTTCCCCCCGCGGAAGCAGTACCCGCACATTGCTAGTCAGATACCCGGCGTAACCCCCGGCGAGACTACTGCCCCTTCCCCCCGCCCGGACCCGAAACTCGATGTAAGTCGCCGCTGCATCCGGTCCGGTGTCCAACGAAACAAACGAGCAGGTTGCCTCACCTCGCGGACTGATCTTTTCTACATCCGTGATCCGGACCGGGCCCGCCGCCGAGGTGCACTGGTTGACGGCGCGTTGGAGTCTGCCGAGCAGAGAATAACACGTATCCCCCTCG
>DTYT01000208.1 GCA_012961745.1 Kiritimatiellia bacterium
CCGCTCGTAGACCGTACGCAGATCATCCCGACGCAACGGGGGCGGTTGGTCAAGGCACTCCAGAACCGTAGCCGCCATGGCTTCCGGATCGGGGGCCACAGGACGAACGGCGTTCCGCATCCCGTCGGGCAGGTTCGTCGTCACGTTGGGCAGATCGAGATCGACCGCCCAGCACCCCTGCGCGACGAACCAGGGGGGGAGCAGGGACAGATTGGTGAAAGAGGCACTCACGCCCACCCGGGTGGTTGCCACAAGCCGACTCAAGGCGGGCTTATCGAGCACCCCCATCACCCGGCACGGAAAATCGAATCGCATGTACTGCAGCTCGTGCGATCCGAAGAGCACCAGCTCGATCCCCGGATTATCTGCCCGGATTCGGCGGGCCACCCGCCGGGCACATTCGACCAGCAGCTCGGCGCCGCGATGCGGCTTTTCGGGTTGAACATAGAAGGTCGCCGCATTCCGCTGCTCCCACGGCCTTCCCGCCGCGGGAGGATGCACTACGGGAAAAGGCAAGGCTGTAATCCGTGTCACCCGATGCTCGCGCTTCAGAAAACTTTGCAGCCAGGGACCCAGCGTGAAGATTTCCAGACCCAGCTCATAGGAGCGGGCCGCATACCACCGCTCCACACCCGCGGGACGAAACCACGGTTCGTAGTCCTGCACGAAATAGAGCTTGCGTGCCGAGGGATGCTGAAGCACGCGATAAGCCGTCGGCCAGGCTGTCGCGCACAGGTACTCGGGCGTGAAATCCAACGCCGCATGCACCTGGTCGGGCCGTACGCCGGGCCGGCTCCAGCGGATCCGGCGCACGGCTTCCTCAAGTGCGTACCATTCGGGCGGAACGCGGTAGAAGACCCGTAGCCCGTGCTTCTCCACCAGCACCTGGCCCAGGTCCAGGATGTCCGCCAGACCCCCGGCCTCCGCGCTGACGTACAACAGCTCGAAAACGAAGGTCCGGGGCTCGAAGTCCCGGCTGTACCGTCCGGGAAGCGCCGCCAGCCGAAGGTACTCGGATGCCGCCGGAAAGTCCGACTGGTACTCCGGCGCCCCCAGCATTCGACGGGCCAGCCGACCGGCCCTCTGCAACTGACGCAGGAGCGCGTGCCTGATCACCGGAGTTCCCCCTGCAGACGTATTCTCTTCAGCGGTCCGACTTTCTACAGGCCAGCATGACCCGCCAGAACTTTCCGTAGCCCCACCGGTCCTCGATGTCCGAAGGAAGGCGGATGTAATGCAAGGCATCGAAGCCCGTCCAACGCAGAAGCCTGACCAGCCAGGGCAGCGACGGGTACAGCACCGGCCCGTGGATGCTGGCCCGTAGATTGGACGTGTCCTCCAATTCCGCCTTACACAGGTAGTCCGTGCGGCCCGAACAGGCCCCCTCCAGCACGAGCCAACCGCGGGTCAGGCGGTGGAGATTACGGAGGAATCGCGGATGATCATATACGTGGTAGATCACGCCCTGGGCCAGGACCACATCGAAGTCCGGCTCCAATCGTTCGAGTCCATATTCCATGTCCAGGTTCCGATAGGATGCGACGGATTCCAGTGCCAGGGCGCGGCGCAGCAGGGAGAACTGTCTCTCGTGCTCGGGCCGGGCGTCGATTCCCACAACGCGTTCGGCGCCCTGCCGGGCGCAGAAGAACGAATAGTATCCACTGCTGCAACCGATATCCAGGACACTCTTCCCCGAAAGCCCTCCCAATAGGCCGCCGTAGATCGTCTCCAGCATCCGCTGCCGGGAATAGTAGTGCGACTCGGGATAATCGTCGGTGATCACCAGATCACCATCGCGGCACTCCATCTGGAAGTACTGCTGCATGCTCCCATCACGGACCAGTGCTTCACATCCGAGGCTGAATCCAGCCAAAGCATCGGATGGAATCGTACTTGCGGGCGGAAACAGCGGGGAGCACCGGGCCTGGAATTCCCCCCGCGATGGCGGCTCAAGAATTGGAAGATCCAGGGTGCGACACAGCTCAGTCACCCCGTCGCCCGCCGCTGCTTTCTCCTTGTTGATCGAGTAAATCTCGTATCCCAGCTTCCGCAGCAACTTCCTCGCCACCTGTTTCATGCAAGGTCCCCCTTTAATTGAAGTGATTTCCGTTCCGTGACGCTCTCGATCATGCGCACCGCCAGCTCGTATTCCTCTCCGAACGGATCTTCAATCTCGTCCTCCAACAACCGGTCCTGCCGCTCCAGCACCGCATCGCGGAATTCCGGGTCCTGCACCAAGCGCTTCAGCAGGCGTTCCAGCTCGACCCCACTGCGGGCGACCAGCGGCAGCCGCGCCACGCGGGCCGCGGACTCCGGCTCTCCCGAGCGGGGCAGCCAGCCCAACAGCGGTATCCGGCAGTACAGGGCCAGCACGCAGGCTCCGCTCCATAGACGCGCCAATGCTGCCGTGACGCTGCGGAAGTCTTCCCCCAGAGATCGTTCCGCCGGTTCCGACAGGAGGACGTCTTTCAATCGATTCCTGACGATCTCCGCGTACAGCTCGCGGTCACGCGACCGCGGATGGGGACGGATGCGTAACCGCAAACCGCATGTCCGTGCGGCGGAAGCCAGTTGCACCAGGTCTCCTTCAACCTCGCTGATGGTATCGGGGTACGCGGAATAGAGTGATGAGCTGCTCAGGTAGCAAAGTTCACCACCGCCGGATCGGGTCCCGTCGAGGGAAAATTCACGACGGAGACGCTTCCCCTGGGTTGCCAGGTGCACTCCCCCCGCTATCGAGCAACGTACCCGTACCTGATATTGCTCCAGTCGCCTCCGGTCATAAGCCCCGGTGACACCGACGATGTCGGCGTCGTGAAGCGCGCGGTGTCGCGGTGCCGGTTCGACACCGTGAGGTAGCCGGATAAAGGGCACCCGGTGATATCGGCACCAGGAACGGACGTGGGCCATCAGGCCCAGGTTGGAATATCCTACCACCAGTGACGGCCGTTGTTCATGCAGGAACCGCGATACCCGCCGATACTCGGCCACGAGGTCAGGATGGGAGTCCACCAGGATGCGGGCGATTTCTTCCGCGTACCGCTGAAGCAGTCCGTCCTCGCGGACCCGGCGGCAGGCGCCGGCGATACGTTGGACCGCATACTCCCGCATGCAGCGCCCCAGCGCCGAATTTCGCTGGGCAATCCGGGCGGCTGCGTATTGCATTTCAGCGCCACGGCTCGACCGCCCTTCCCCGGTGGTCTCGTGGAGACAGATCCGCGCCTGTTCCGGCTCCAGACGCCACCAGCGGAAACGGTCACCCGCCCACTGCCGCAGCGCGGCCGCCAGCGGGGCTTGAAACACGGCATCCGTCTCCTGCAGCCCGGCCAACAGGAGCCTCGGCTCCGATCCGGCCGCCTGCCTTCCGAGTCCCAGCCGGACACGCAGGCTTTCTCCCGTGGCGAGTGCTGCGGCTGCTGCGCGGCCGATCCGCGAGGCGAGCCAACGGCGCAGGCGATAGGCCCCTTCAAGGCGGCGTTCGGCTTGCGGGCGGATGACCATCAACTCCAATGCATCGACTTCCAACAGATCCGCACCGGGAATGCTGCCGCGGGAAAAGGGTCCGTATACACGGAACGACCGGTCGCCTTCCCGGCGCAGCCGCCTCAGG
>DTYT01000209.1 GCA_012961745.1 Kiritimatiellia bacterium
CGCACGCCCATATCGATCATCTGGGCAATCTCCCGACACTGGTGAAGTCGGGATATGACCGGCCCATATGGGCGACCAGCGCGACCATAGCGCTGGCGGAGATCATGCTTAAGGACGCGGCACATATCCAAGAGCAGGACGCTGCCTATCTCAATCAGAAAAAATCGCGGCGCGGGCTGCCGCCGGTCCGTCCTCTCTACACGGTGGAGGATGCGGAGCGGTGCCTACGGTTGTTCAGGGAGCATAACTACCATCAGTTACGGGTTCCGCTACCGGGGGTGGAGGTGGAGGCGCTGGAGGCGGGTCATATTCTAGGCGCGGCGCTGCACCGTTTGCGTATTTCCGAGAACGGCCGTACGACTACGCTGGGCGTGGCCGTGGATCTGGGACGGAAGGGGTTGCCACTCATCCGAGACCCCGAGATTCTCAGGCAGGTGGATATTCTGATTATGGAGAGTACTTACGGCGGCCGGCTGCATGCCAGCGCCGAAGACGCCCGAGCGGAACTGCGCGAGGTGGTGCATCGCACTATAGAGCGTGGGGGCAAGGTACTCATCCCCACGTTCGCGCTCGAACGCGCCCAAGAGCTCCTTTTTCACCTTTCCTCGCTTATCGAATCCGGCGAGCTGAAACCGGTACCCGTGTACGTAGATAGCCCTATGGCCACGGCGGTGACCCGCGTTTTCCAGCGGCAGAGAGAGTACTTGGACGAAGAATACTGGCAGTTGCGGGCGCAGCTGGCGAGTGTGATGTCTCCCCCCTGGGTGCATTTTGTTTCCTCGGTGGAAGAATCCAAGCAGGTAACTGCTTGCAGAGAGCCCTGCATCGTGATTGCCGGTTCGGGCATGTGCGAGCATGGCCGTATACTTCATCACCTGAAACAGGGGATTGAAGACTCCCGCAACGCGGTAGTGATTGTCGGCTTCCAGGCGCAACACACCCTGGGTCGCCGGATTGTGGAAAGGGCCCCGGAGGTAAGCATTTTCGGCGAGAAGTACCGGCTGCTTGCGGAAGTGGCGACGCTCAATGCCTTCAGCGCCCATGCCGACCGCGATGAACTGGTGCAATACGCGCGTGCAACCGGAGCACGCCGCGTGATGTTGGTCCACGGTGAGCCGGATCAGCGCGAGAGTCTAGCGGAGGTTCTCCGGGCGGAGGGAATCGAAGTGGCTAGGCCGACGCGGGGAACGGTCCTGGAAATACCGTGATCACGGGAGTAGGGAGGAGACCGACAGGTGGACGTTTCCCCGCCAGATTCGTCGGTCCGGCGCTCGGGAATCGTAGCAGTGGTGGGTCGCGCCAACGTGGGTAAATCCACGTTGGTCAATCGTATCATCGGGGAGAAGATAAGTATTGTTTCGCCTGTGGCGCAGACCACCCGGAACGTAGTGCGGGGAATACTCACCGAGCCCCGGGGGCAGATCGTGTTCTTGGACACGCCGGGCGTTCATCGCGCGAAGGGAGAGCTTAGCCGCCTGATCAATCGGGCGGCACGGACTTCGGTCGAGGGTGTGGACGTGATTTTACTGCTGTTCGACAGTTCAGTGCCGCCGCGTCGGGAGGACGAGGGCTGGTGCCGGTGGCTCTTTCCCCATGAGGACGCGGCCCATATTCTGGCGCTGAACAAATGCGACGTGCGGCGGGATTGCGCACAGCAATATCACCGGTTGTGGGAAACCGTATCCCGGAACAGGGGCGGGAACCTGCGGATCCGCTGGATGCGCATATCCGCGCTGACCGGCGAAGGAGTCGAGGACCTGCGGGAGCTGCTCTTCCGGCTTCTGCCGGTAGGACCGCTGCTCTTCGATGAGGACGTCTTGACCGACTATCCGCGCAAATTGTTCATCGCGGACGTCATCCGGGAGAAACTTTTCATGCGGTTGAAAGAGGAATTGCCTCACCAGGTGGCAGTGGAGGTACAGGAAATCGAGGAGGACCGGACGCAAATCCGCGTGGACGCCGCGGTATTCGTAGACAAGGAGTCCCAGAAACCCATCGTCATCGGTCACAAGGGGAGATTGCTACGCGCGGCACGTCGGGCTGCGGAGGCGGAATTGAGCGGTATCTTCGGCCGGCGGGTCACTTTATCCCTCTGGGTAAAGGTCGCCCGCCACTGGCAGAAGAACTACTGGATGTTGAAGCGCCTCGGACTGGTTCCTTGATTCCGGTTGACAGCCGGGCGCTTGACAGGGGGAGGCTGTCTGATAGGATGTCTCGGCCTTATTGGTGTTGATATTCCCGGAAGATCACCCAGAGTACGGCGGTTGAAGTGTGAGTAGAACCACAGCAAGGAGGTAAAGGTGGCCACGAAGGTATCAGCCAAGGCGCGGAGGCCGACGGCTCGCAAGGCTGGCAAGAAATACGTGTATTTCTTCGGGTTCGGCAAGAGGTACACCGAGGGCGACGCCTCGATGCGAGCCCTTCTGGGAGGCAAGGGGGCCAATCTTGCTGAGATGGCGCTGGTGGGCCTGCCGGTACCGCCGGGCTTTACCATTTCCACCGAGGCGTGTGCCTATTTCACCAAGCACGGCGGCAAGTATCCGCCGGGCATGCTGGAACAGGTTAAGTCCAACCTTCGCCAGCTCGAGAAACTGATCGGAAAGAAGTTCGGCGACTCCCAGGACCCCTTGCTGGTTTCTGTGCGGTCGGGGGCGGCGATTTCGATGCCCGGGATGATGGATACGGTCCTGAACCTTGGATTGAACGACCGCACCGTGAGGGGTTTTATCCGCCAGACGGGCAACGAACGGGCCGGATGGGACTGCTACCGGCGGTTCATTGATATGTTCGGCGACGTCGTCATGGGGCCGAGCGCCGGTCTGTCGCATCATGATTTCGAGGTCGAGTTGGACCGCATCAAGAGAAAATACGGGGCGAAGCAAGATACGGATTTGACCGCCGATCAGCTCAAGGAAGTGGTGGAGGCCTATCGCAAGGTCTATCGGCGCAAGGTGAAGAAGCCGTTTCCGCAGGATCCCCTGGTCCAGTTGGATCTGGCTGTTCGTGCGGTGTTCATGTCGTGGGATTCGGAGCGGGCTCGGAAGTACCGCGAGATCAACAAGATCACGGGCCTGCTGGGTACTGCGGTGAACGTGGTAACCATGGTTTTCGGCAACATGGGAGAGGACTCCGGCACCGGGGTGGCCTTCACCCGGGATGGTGCTACCGGCGTGAACAAGCCCATGGGCGAGTACCTCGTCAACGCTCAGGGTGAAGATGTGGTGGCGGGCATACGGACACCCAAGCCGCTGGAATCGATGGCGGAGGAGGCCGGCCCGATATGGAAACGCGTCTACGGCGAGCTGTTGAAGATCATGTTGAAACTTGAGCGTCACTACAAGCACCCGCAAGACATTGAATTCACCGTGGAGCGCGGAAAGCTCTGGATGCTGCAGACACGCAACGCCAAGCGCACGGGATTGGCGGGCGTCCGGTGGGCCGTGGAGATGGCCACGGGGAAGGATTTCTACAGCGGGAAACCCGAACCGAAGATCCTCACGCCCAAGGAAGCCTTGCTGATGCTCTCGGGGGACGACCTGGAACAGTTACTTTTCCCGGTATTTGATCCCGAGGCGGAGAAGAAGGCGGCGCTGCTGGGCCGGGGACTGCCCGCCGGGCCGGGCGCAGCCGTGGGGCGTATCGTTTTTTTCGCCGATCAGGCGGAGGACATGGTCAAGAGGAATCCCCAGGAGAAGCTGATTCTGGTCAGGCATGAGACCAGCCCAGAGGACGTCGGCGGGATGTGGGCGGCTCAGGGGATCCTGACCACCACCGGAGGAATGACCTCACACGCTGCGGTGGTAGCGCGCGGCTGGGGGAAATGTTGCGTGACCGGTGCCCAAGGCTTCCAGATTGATTATCGTAAACGGGAAGTGCGGATCGTCGGCGGTAAGACGCTCAAAGAGGGCGACTGGATCAGCGTCAATGGCAGTGCGGGGAGCGTTTATCAAGGACAGATTCCCACACAGGAGAGCCCGGTGGTGGCCGCCGTGGTGCGCAATGAACGCGGTGCCCGGCGGCATCCGATCTACCGGATGTACAAGCAGATCTCCGACTGGGCGGATGAATACCGCCGGATGGGAGTTCGTGCGAATGCGGATACCCCGAAGGATGCGGCTGCGGCGCGGGCCTTCGGCGCCGAGGGGATCGGGTTGTGTCGTACCGAGCACATGTTTTTCGAAGGCGATCGCATCTGGGCCATACGCCGGTTCATTCTTGCGGAGAACCGCCCGGAAAGAGAGAAGGCCTTGGCCAGACTCCTGCCGTTGCAGCGGAAAGATTTTGAAAGAATTTTCGTTGCAATGAAGAACCTTCCGGTGACCATCCGGTTGCTGGATCCCCCCCTGCATGAATTCGTGCCGCGGGAGCCCAAGGAGCAGGAGGAGATGGCCCGTCTTCTGGGAGTCGCTACGGAGAAAGTGGTGGCCCGCGTGCGCCAGCTTCACGAATTCAATCCGATGCTGGGGCACCGCGGCTGCCGGCTTTCGGTTACCTATCCGGAGCTGGCGGTCATGCAGACCCGCGCGATCATCGAGGCGGCCTGCAACGTGGCCAAGCGGGGGCTGAAGGTCTATCCGGAAATAATGGTTCCGCTGGTGGGGATCCGGTCCGAGTTGGACTATCTGGCGGCGATAATCCGCCGGACGGCGGACGAGATCATCCGGCAGAGAAAGTCCCGGGTGAAGTATCTGGTGGGCACCATGATCGAGGTGCCGCGGGCGGCGCTCACCGCGGACGAAATTGCCGAGACCGCGGAGTTCTTCAGCTTCGGAACCAACGATCTTACCCAGATGACCTTCGGGTTCAGCCGGGACGACATCGGGACCTTTCTGCCCGACTATCTGGAGAAGAAGATCCTTGCTGAAGATCCATTCCAGCACGTCGACACCGGCGGCGTGGGGCAACTGATAGCCTTGGCCGTTCAGAAAGGCCGACAGACGCGTCCCGGGCTCAAGTGCGGGATATGCGGGGAACACGGCGGCGACCCCGTCAGCGTAAGATTCTGTTACCGGGTGGGTCTCGACTACGCAAGTTGCTCGCCCTACAGAGTACCGGTTGCCCGTCTGGCAGCGGCACAAGCCTCGATCAAGAAGAAGGAGCGCTGAACCACGGTTGATCGGGTGGCATTGCTGCCGGTCCGTTGAACGGGTTGACTTCGTCGAGTGTCGAAAGTGAGACCCGGTGCAGGCTTGCGTATCGCGGCGGAAACGGCATCATGGGAAGCGGCGCTGCGGGGGATCCGGGATTGGCGGGCAACGAAGACAGGGCGATGAGGATTTACCTCCGGGAGATCGGCAAGGTTCCCTTGCTGACTCCGGACGAGGAGGTGAAACTCGCCGCGCGTATCAAGAAGGGGGACGAGGAGGCGCGGCGCAAGATGATCGAAGCCAACCTGCGCCTGGTCGTCAAGATCGCTCAGGACTATGCGCGGCTGGGGTTGCCTCTGTTGGACCTTATATCCGAAGGAAACCTGGGATTGATCAAGGCGGTGGAGCGGTTCGATCCCCAGAAAGGTGGAAAGCTCAGCACTTATGCAGCCTGGTGGATCAAGCAGTCTATCAAGCGGGCCTTGGCCAACCAGAGCAAGACCATTCGGCTACCCAGCCACACGATTGACAAGATATCCCGCATGAACCGGGCGACGCACATCCTCACCGAGAGACTCGGACGGGAACCGACCACCGCAGAAATCGCCGCGGAACTGGATGTCGAGCCGGAGACGATTGAACAGTGGAAACGTATCGCGTTGGCTCCGGCTTCCCTGGACGCACCTCTGTCCGGCGAGGAGGACAGCGCGCAGATGGGGGAGATTGTCGGTGATACGGAGGCCAAGACGCCGTCCCAGATAATCGAGACCGAACAGATGCTCCGGGAAGTCGGGGATCTGCTTGCGCAGTTGGACGAGCGAGAGCGTACCATTCTCGTCCACCGGTTTGGTCTGTCGGGGGCGGACAAGATGACCTTGGAAGAGCTGGGAGAACGGTTCAACATCACGCGCGAAAGGATACGCCAGATTCAGAACGCGGCGGTCCAGAAACTGCGGCGGATGCTTGAGGAACGGGAGAGTGGATCCCGGGACAAGGAGCAGGGATCATGAACGCGGAACTGCGGGATCGGGTGAAGGCTGCCATCAGAGATGTTCCCGATTTCCCCCGGAAGGGGATTCTTTTCCGCGATATCACCCCGGTGCTGCAGTCACCCGGGATGTTCCGCCGGACAATCGATTTCTTTTTCGAGAGATATCACCGGATGAACATCGAGGCGGTGGCTGCGGTGGAAAGCCGGGGATTCATTTTTGGCGGCGCATTGTCGTACCGCCTGGGCTGTTCCTTTGTGCCTGTACGCAAGGCCGGCAAGCTGCCCTGGGCAACCGTCTCGGAGTCCTACGAACTGGAATACGGCTCCGCGACTCTGGAGGTGCATCGTGATGCCCTCGGCAATGCGCGCCGCGTGTTGATTTTCGACGATCTGCTGGCGACCGGGGGCACTGCGGCGGCAACCGCGCGCCTGCTGGAACAGCTGGGTGGTACGGTGGTGGAAATCGCTTTTCTCATTGAGCTGGCCGATCTCAAGGGGCGCGGGAAACTACAGTCCTACCCGGTTTTCTCACTGGTCCAGTTCTGACGGGGGCAACTCGGCGGGACATAAACTTCCGAACCTTGGAGGTATTTCGCACAAAAGTTCCAAGCTTTGGAAGCCCTTACTCACAGACGTGAAGGTGTCGGGAGCATTCCCCTCAGACCCCGATCCCCAGCAGAACACCGAGCTGATAGACGCCGGTGGCCACTCCGCAGGCGACCACGGTCAGAATGACCAGCTGCGCCAGCGCGAGGAGCCAGGACCCGGATTCAGCGCGTACCGCCGCCATGGTGGCGATGCAGGGCATACTGATCAGGATGAAAAGGAGCAGCGTGCATCCTACCAGGGGGGGATAACTTTCGCGCAGCCGCTGTTGCAGGATGGAAGACTTTTCTTCCTCCACGGCGAAGATGATGGCCAGCTGGGAGATGAAGACTTCCTTGGCCACCACCGCTCCCACCAGCGCGGTGCCGATGCGCCAGTCGAATCCCATGGGTTTGAGCACGGGTTCCAGACCTCGTCCGATGGCGGCGGCGTAGGTTCCCTGAAGCGAACCGCGTCCCCCGCCAGGCGCAGAATCACCCTCCCCGGTGCGGGGGAAGGTTGTCAGGAACCACATCACCACCGACATCAGCAATATGATCGTGCCCGCCTTGCGGACGAACAGCCGCGTGCGGAACCACATGTGATGCCAGAGTGCGATCAGCGTAGGCATGCGGTAGGGGGGTAACTCCATGACGAAGGCCCGGCCTTCTCCCTTGAAGATGGTGTTCCTGAGCAGTCTCGCTGCGCCGATGGCCACAACGACCCCGACCAGATACACTGTCCACAAGACCGGGGCCCGGAGCCGCGGCGGGAAGAACGCGGGGATGATCAGGGCGTAGACAGTAAACCGGGCGCTGCAACTCATCAGGGGTATGATCATCATGGTCGTCAGGCGCTCCTTCTTCCCTTCAATGGTGCGGGTGGCCATAACCGCGGGTACGGAACAGCCGAATCCCAGCAACAGGGGAATGAAACTGCGACCATGAAGTCCTATTTTGTGCAACAGCCGGTCCATGATGAAGGCGGCCCGCGCCATGTAACCGGAGTCTTCAAGGATGGAGATGCCGAGGAAAAGAAAGCCTATGTTGGGAAGAAATACCAGAACGTTGCCCACCCCGGAGATGATCCCGTCGGTGAGCAGGGACCTGGCGAGGATCGGCCACTCGGCAGGCCAGAGGCGTGTTACCAGTCCGGAAACGAATTCCACCGCATGTTCGATCCATGAACCGGGATACTGTCCCAGGGAAAAGGTGAGCTTGAAGAGCAGGTACACCGCCGCCAGGAAGATCGGAATGCCCAGCAGGGGATGCATGATCACCGCATCCAGTGCGTCTGACAGCCGGTGCCGGGTTTCGGCGGTTCGGCAGACGGCTTCCTGGCACGCGCCGGAAATCACACCGTAGCGACGTTCCGCGAAAACCACCGCCGGATCGTCCGAAAACCTGCGCTGGATTTCACTGCGGAGGTTTTCCACTTCCCCGCGCAGGCGGACGGCATCCGTGCTCTTTCGCAGGACGGCTGCGGTGACCGGTTCGTCGCCTTCCAGTAGCTTCAGGGCCACCCACCGGGGAGGGGGAAATTCTTCCCGCCCAGCGTCGGCCGAAATGCGGTCCTGCAGGCGCTCGACAGCCCGGTCAAGGTCCTCTCCATACGAAATGCTGTGCGGACGTCGGTGATGCGTCCGGTCAGCGATGAGTCGGCGCAGCTCCTCAATACCTTCTTTTTTGGTAGCCACGGTGGGAACCACGGGGATACCGAAAATGCGGGAAAGGATCCGTTGATCTACGGCGTAACCGGAGGCCCGGGCCAGGTCGTTCTTGTTGAGCACCAGAATCATAGGCATAGACAACTCCATGATCTGGACCGCCAGGTAGAGGCTACGCTCCAGACTGAAGGCGTCCGCGATGCAGACCACTACATCGAAGGTGCGGTTCAGGAGAGCGTCGCGGGCCACTTTTTCGTCCAGGGTACGCGCGGAGAGGCTGTAGGTTCCGGGCAGGTCGGTGATTTCAACGCGCGTTCCGTTGTGATGGTACCAGCCTAGCTCCGCTTCCACGGTGACGCCCGGATAATTGCCGGTATGACGCCTACCCCCCGTCAGCGCGTTGAAGACGGTCGTTTTCCCCGAGTTCGGGTTACCCGCCAAGGCGACGCGGATGATTTCTTTTCGAGCCGGGAGCACGCCTATACCTTGCTGGATTCCGCTTTACCGTAGGGTTCAACGATTATCCTTTCCGCCATTCCGTGTCCGATGATGACCTTGCCTCCCCGAATTTCGACCACCACGGGACCCTGGTGTTCCGCTCGGACCACCTTGAGGACCGCGCCCGGCAGTACACCCATTTCGGCGAGCCGGGCCGTCATTCCTGCACCTCCCCGGAATCGCCTTACACGGACGCTGTCGCCCGCTTTGGCGCGCCAAAGGGCGAAGAGGTTGCCCTCGGTCTGTGAGTGGGCGGTCACGGAGCACTCCCTTTCTTTCGTAGATACCTGTGGAACTCGGAATGTATCCGGCGGCCCGCAGGACTCCGGTGGACGAAACTCAGGAAAGCCTCGATACGCTGGGCCACCGTGGGGCCGACGTGGTGTTCCAGCCGACAGGCGGTGGCTTCGGCGAACTCCTCGGGAACCCCCAGCACTTCGACCAGGAATCTCTTGATCATCGCGTGCCGGCGCAGCACGCCCTCGGCTACATTCCTGCCGTCGGGGGTCAAAGAGACTGCTTCGTAAGGCGCGTAGGATACCAGGTTCTTGGCCGCCAGCATACGGAGAGTGGCACTCACCGTCGATTTGTGCACCGCCAGCTCATGAGCGATATCGCGCACGCGCGCGTTTCCGCGTTCCTCCAGCAGACGCAGAATCACTTCCAAGTAATCTTCTTGTGTCGGGCTGGCGCTCAGCATGGGCTTGTTGTTTTATGAACCCAACAAAGTAGACTAGACCAAACAAATTGCAACCCTTAAATGTGCCCGGATCAGGTTGGCGGGCTGGCTCCCAACACCGGCCGGGATCAGGTCAGCCCGACAGCGCGGAAAGTGCGATCCACATCGCGGAAGTGGGGCTTCAGGTCGAAAGCGCGATCCAACTCCGCCGGACTCAGGCGGCGCACGATGCGCGGATCGCCCCGTAGCACTTCCCGGAAAGGCTCTCCAGATTCCCAGGCTTTCATGGCATTCTGTTGTACTACGCGGTAGGCTTCTTCACGCCGCATGCCCTTCTCGGTAAGCAGCAGGAGAACCTGCTGTGAATGAATCAAGCCGCGCGTCAGATCCAGATTCCGGCGCATGTTTTCCGGAAACACCCGCATTTCCCTTACCCACCTGGTCAGCCGGTCGAGCATGTAGTCAAGCAGAATGGTGGCGTCGGGAATGATGATTCGTTCAGTGGAGG
The DNA here is from genome assembly GCA_012961745.1 of Kiritimatiellia bacterium. Lineage (GTDB taxonomy): Bacteria > Verrucomicrobiota > Kiritimatiellia > B70-G9 > B70-G9 > B70-G9. The sequence goes on from DTYT01000209.1 coordinate 10,015, forward strand.
AATGCGAAATGTCACGCTCGTGCCACAGAGCCACGTTCTCCATAGCAGTGAAGGCATAGCCGCGCAGCACACGCGCCATCCCGCAGAGCCGCTCTGCAACGATCGGGTTGCGCTTGTGAGGCATCGCGGAAGATCCCTTCTGGGCCCGGCCGAAGAACTCTTCTACCTCCCGCACTTCGGTCCTGGCCAGGTGCCGAAATTCCTGCGCCCATCTCTCCACAGAAGCACCTACCAGGGCGAGCATCGAGAGGTAATGGGCATGCAAATCTCGCGCCAGAATTTGGGAGGAGACCGGAGCCGCTTTCAGGCCCAACTTACGACAGACATAGGTTTCCACGCTGCGGTCGAGATGGGCATGTGTCCCTACCGCACC
>DTYT01000210.1 GCA_012961745.1 Kiritimatiellia bacterium
AAATTGCCCCCTGCCAGTCCCGCGCACCAAATCACCAGCCCATCCGGGGAATCCGGGCCCGGTAGCGATCGGCAATCTCCGTCAAACGCTCCATGTCGGAGGCATCCAGAATAATTTCACCCGCCAAGGCGTTCTCGCGCACATGCGCCGCCTTCCGCGCCCCAGCAAGGACGTGAGTGATACCGGGACGCGCAGCGGTCCAGGCCAACACCACCGTCGCTGCAGTCGTACCATAGCCCCGGGCGATATGCTCGATCTCGGTCATCATCTGTTGAATTGTCCTGCGCGATTCGACCCCGAACCGCGGGGACCCGGCCCGGATGTCCCCGTCCGGGAAAACTCGTTCCGGCCCCACCTTCCCCGTCAGTAGCCCCATTGCCAGAGGAGAATAGGCCAGAACCGCCATCCTTTCCTGCTGGCAAACCGGGAGCAGATCCGACTCAATTTCGCGGTCCAGCATGCTGTACCGTTCTTGTGTGCTTTCAACCCTGCCCACGTGCAGATAACGGCGCAACAGCTCCGCCGTGATATTGCTCACACCAATGGCCCGGATCTTTCCTTCCCCCTGCAATGCCAAAAGGCATTCCATGGTATCCTCCACCGCAGTCTTCTCATCCGGCCAGTGGGTCTGATACAGGTCTATATAGTCCGTGCGCATTCTCCTCAGACTGGCTTCCACTTCACGACGGATGGATTCCGGAGATAAATCATGTCGGATCGGATTGTCACCTGCAGCAACCACCCGCGCCCGAGTCAGTTCATCCCATACCAGTCCACACTTGGTGGCCACTACCACCTCTTCCCGCCTGCCCGCAATCACTCTTCCAACAATCCTCTCGGCCAACCCGAACCCGTAGGCTGGCGCAGTATCGATGAAATTGATCCCCAGATCCAAAGCGGCGGCCACTGCCCGCTCGGCTTCCTTCTCGTCCGAACCTCCCCACAGCCAACCCCCGATCGGCCAAGTACCCAATGCAATAATCGAACCCCTGATCCCCGACAATCCGATCTCACGGAACTTCATCACTCCTCCTCCTCAATTATCCGTCGGCGGGCACAGGCTCGGTAGTCCCGGCTCAATTCTCGGATCATGTCAGCCGGAATACCCCCCACCCCGCTTCCTGCGACCAGGTATGCGACCAGAAACGCGATAGCGGTCTGTTCAAGTATGCAGCAGCGATAATACGCCTGTCGCATGGTTCTGCCCATGACCATCATTCCATGGTTGCTCAGCAGGATCACGTCGTGACCTGCCGCCGACCGGCCGACCCGCTCGGCCAGCTCAGATGATCCGGGAGGCACCAGCGGCAGGATGTCTACAGGGCCGAGATCAAGGACGGCCTCGAAGGTAAACGTCGAAAAATCTACGCCCGCGCTGGCCAACCCGGTGACAAATGGCGGATGAACGTGAACGACGGCGCGGATGTCGTCCCGGGCTCGATATATGGCCAAATGGGTCCCGGTCTCAGAACTCGGCCGGATATCCCTCCGCAAGGGTCTTCCAGTACGCAGGTCAACCGGCGCGAAGTCTCCCGGTCGCATATCCTCCAGAGCGATGCCGGATCTACTTATCCATACCGTGTTGTCCACGCAGACACTGAGGTTGCCCCCCGCGCCGGCCGCCAGCCCTTTCTCGGCAACTCGGCGGGCATAGTGTGAAAGTTTCTCTTGCATCCCTTCGCTGCCCGTAAATTCGCGGCTCATCCAATTACCTTTTCCAGAAACCGGGCATGAACATCACCAGTACAGTATAGAGCTCCAGACGTCCTAGAAGCATGCAGAGAGTCAGTACAACCTGTCCGGCCACGGGAATACCGGCATAGTTCTCGGACGCTCCCACCGCCCCTAACCCCGGTCCAATGTTACCCAGGGTGGCCGCCACAGAAGCCGCCGCGGTCACCAGGTCCGGAGTAAAGAAAGCCATCACCACAGTAGCGCCCGCAAACATGCCCACGAAAAGCAGAATAAATGAGGCGACATGGCTCACGGTATCCTCGTCCAGTGCCCGCTGACCAACCCAGATCCGCAACACTACCCGGGGCCGCATATAGCGGAAGAGATCCCTCACCACCTTCTTGGCCCCCACTAGTATGCGGAAGACTTTCATGCCCCCCCCGGTCGATCCAGCGCACCCCCCCACGAACATGAGGATCACCAGCAAAAGTCGCGCCGGATTCGGCCAAGTGTCGAAGTCCGCCGTGGTGAACCCGGTCGTAGTCATTATGGAAGTTCCCTGGAAAAAGGCCGCGCGCACAGCGCGCCCCACATCATCGTAGTTGCCGGACCCGGACACAAGCACCGCCAGCAGGCAGCAGGCTGCCAGCCAGATGATCAGATAGCCTCGGAACTCGAAGTTTCGCAGGTAGTGTCCCAGATCCCCCCGGAGCGCCCGGTAGTGCAACGCAAAATTGGTGCCGGCCAACAGCATGAATACGATTATCACTACTTCTAGATAGGCACTGTCGTACGCCCCGATGCTCTGTGAGCGCGTGGAAAATCCTCCCGTGGCCATCGTGGCGAAGGTGTGGCAGACCGCATCGAACAGGTTCATACCTCCGACCATGAGCAACAGTATCTCAGCCAAACAGAGAAGAACGTATACCCCCCAGAGAGCCCGCGCGGTGGTCACCAGTCGGGGAGTCAGTCTTTCCTTCTCCGGCCCCGGTAACTCCGCCCTGTAAATCTGCATGCCCCCCACCCGGAGAAACGGCAGCACCGCGACACACAGGATAAGAACTCCCATCCCGCCGAAGAAATGCGTTGTCGCGCGCCACAGCAGCAGACCGCGGGGAACCTCTTCCAGATTCGAAAGTACCGTCGCCCCCGTGGTGGTGAGCCCCGACATGGTTTCGAACACCGCGCTGACCGGATTCCCTATGAGACCCGACAGGATGTAGGGCAGCGAGCCCGCTACGGCCGCGGCCAGCCATCCCAAGCTAACGATAGCGAACCCATCGCGCCGCCCCAATTCCCGACTGTCAGCGCCGCGAGTCAGTACGACGCCCGCCAGCCCCAGGCATACCACCACCGCTGAAGCAGTCAACATGGCGTACTTCGTCCGCGCTGGGTCGCCGTAGAGATGAGCAACACCGGCGCAGATCACCATCGCAGTGCCAATGATTATCAGCACTACCGCAACCAGTCTGAGAACAGCCCTTATGTTCACCGCACTCGCCCCTCCACTCCCTGGCTTAAGCCCCTTCAGCGCGGAGTCCCGTGTCCGCGCAATACCCTCACGGTGAAGTCCCGGTTCATTTAGGGGCGGATCCTTGCGACCGCCTCGGGTGAAGAAAAGATCACCATGACGTCGCCGGGGGTCAAGCGGGTTTGTCCGGTGGGGATGATAACGTCCTCACCCCGTTGCAGGGCAGCCACAATGGCGCCTTGCGGCAAACCCGCCGACTCCAGACGCCGGCCCGCCCAACGAGACCTTTTCTCAATAGCGATCTCCAGGATTTCCCCCGGGAAGCCGTCCAGCGAGCGCGAAGCGCGCACATGCCCACCCCGCACGTATCCCATGATCGCGTTCAGCAGCGCGGAATGGTCATTCACCACACGGTCCACGATTCCCAGAGTACTGATAACCGGTGAATAGTGTTGGCGTGATATCCGCGCCACGGTCAATCCGATGCCAAGGCGCCGGGCCAGCAGACAAACGATGATGTTATTCTCGTCATCACCGGTTACCGCCGCAAAACCGGTCTGATCGTCCGGTGCAGCTTCACGCAGAGTATCCTCCTCGAGACAATCACCGTGTACGACCATCACGCCGCGGCACTCAGCGCTACAGCAATCCGCACGACTACGGTCCCGCTCCACAAGGACAACCTCCATCTCCGATTGCAGCAGCACCGCCAGGCGGCGCCCCACCGCGCCGCCGCCCACTATGATGACCCGTGATCCCCGTCGACGGGTGGGCTGTACCCAATCCAAGACGTCTTCCACATCCCGGGCGTTCACCGCCATGTACACTACATCGCCCGTCGTGACCAGAGTCCGACCATGCGGCACAAAAGCCTCCTCCCCCCGCACCATCCCAACCAGCCGGAATTTCTCCGAGGGTTCTCCAAAGCGCGAAAGCTCCTCGAGCCTTCGGCCTGCCAGGGGGCTGCCGGGACGGACCCGAATGCCCAGCACGATCACCTGGCCGTCGTTGGCCAGCACATTGGTCTCGATCGAGCGCACGTTGGTGGTCGGGCCCTGCGGGAAATTCGCAACGTTCTGCGTGCCACCAACGATCGCGGAAGACTCCTGGAAGATCTGCATCTTCACCAGCCCGCCATCCGTGATCTGCGGCTTGACGCGCAGCGTGATACCCACGTCCTTGCGGTCGTAGGTCTGGAACGGCTGCGACGCCGTACCCGATTGCTGCGTATACGAACCGGTCGTGATTGGCACGTTCTGGCCGATCAGGATCTTGGCTTCTTCGTTATCCAGCGTGATCAGGTTGGGCGTGGACAGCACGTTGA
>DTYT01000211.1 GCA_012961745.1 Kiritimatiellia bacterium
CGGACGGGTCCGCGATTGAAAAGCGCGGGCCGCGACAGTCACCCATTGGCAAGACCGCGGCGGTCATGTGCCCGCTCTTGCAGGCGGGAATTCCACCTGGAGCGGCTACTCTTCTTTCCCCTTCTTTAGCAGCTTGCTCCGGGGGAGGGTAAAGGTCTCATAGTCGTAGAGGGGGATAACATAAGTCCATCCGCAAAGCTCCCGGCGCAGTCGCTCCAGCTCGCGGCGGGCTTCATCCACCATCTGCTCGTGAGCCTCGCGCTGCCGGGCGAGCTCCCGTTGGACGCGGGCCGCCAGGTTGCTTTCCCCGCGGGAGGAATCCGCGGAGGATGCCGTCAGTTGAGCCCGAACCGATTTTTCGTCCGGAGGGGGTGGGGCGTCGAAATCGAAGCTCAAGCGCGCGTAGTATCCTCCGCCGGCGTCCTTGGCTCCCAGGGTTACCCGGTAGACCAAGCCGTTGGTGGCGGTGAGGACGAAAAGGGGTGAATTCGTACCGAAACCGAGGTCGGCATCCGTCTTTTGAGGGTCGACCACCGCGACGCACCGCAGGAACTGCAGCGACCGCTTCAGCCGGTTCGCCGCGCCGCGGTCTATCCCTTCAGGGTCGTCCAGTCCGGAAAGGGTGTATTCGGTGGGACCGTTGACCACCAGGGTATAGGTGGAGTTGGTGTTCTTCACTTCCACGCCCCGCACCGCCGCGGGGTCCACATTCAGAAGTTGCTTCCGAATCCATGTCTTGGGGTCCGCAGGCAGCGGATAAAGGTTGGCTATGACCAGCAGTACCGGTCCCTCTCCCACCCGGACATAGCGTCCGCCGGAGGGGGCGGCCAAGGGCGACCGGCTGAGGTCGGGAAACCACGGGTCACCGATCATGATGGGGAGCGGGGGCTGCGCTCCGCCTGCCAGGGTCACCCGGCTCCAGGAGTTTCCCGACTCGGCACAGAGGCCGAAGTCGTCCAGCCGGTCGGTTCCCCCGTGAACGATCTGTGACGACTCGGCGAGGGCGAGCGTCCGCAGAAAAGAGGAGAGTCGATCGAAGTCCGCGTAGTAGCCGTACATTTCGCGTACCCGCCAGCGTCCCTCGACGCGATCGAGGTGAGTCGTGGACGATGAGGATTCCAGCACGATGCCGGTGACCGCGTTGATATCGAAGTCCGGGGGCAGCGGGCGCACTTCTGCCGCTCCGGATCTGCGGCCCGTGTACCGCCGCGACCCCTTCTCGATGAACAGGGCGGTCACCAGCAGCGCCAGCACCAGTGCCATCACCACCAACGACTTCCGCGACATTCCACTCACCTCCCGGCCGCCCGGCGGGCGCGTCTCCAGGCCCGCAGCAGGCCGTAAGCGATGACCAGCGCCGGAGCGGCGGCAAGGTTCAGGGCTTTGACTTCCATCCCGAGCCGCTCGATGTCCCGCCGCAGGTTGCGCCGCACTTGCTTGAGTCTACGCATGGTGTCGAATTTCTCGCGGCGGAACCTTTCGATCTCGCGCTTCTGCTCCGGAGTGATGATATAGCGTTGATTCTCGCTCTTGGCCCGCTCCAGCTGCCGCAGGCGCTGCTGGGTCCGGCGGAGTTTCGCCAGCAGTTCGCTTTCTTCCTGCTGCCAACTTTCGCGGGCCTTCTTCTGCAGGGCCAGCACGCGGTCGAACGGACGCTCGAACCGGCCCCGGGATCGCAGTCCGATCAGTGCCGGGTTGCCCGCGAGCTGCTCGACGGTGTTCAGCACGAAGTTTAGGTTGTCGTTCATCGGCTCGAAAAACCGGAATCCGAGGATGTTGATTTCCCGCGCCAGGTAACGGTCGCTGAGCATGTCCACGTCACCGACCAGTACGACCGCACTGTTGGTCACGCTTTCCTTGAGCCAGGAAGCGGACGGCTTCTCCCCGGCCGCGTCGCTATTCTGCTTTTCCTCTTTCGGCTTCCCGCTCCGATCCGGAGGTCCGTCGGGAAATGCGGTTTTGAATCTACCCGCGATGCGGAGCGCCAGTGCCTGCACACCGATATGACGGGCGCCGGTGAACTTCTCGGGGCCCGGCAGGCGAGCTTGAAAGGAAGTGATCAGAGCCGCATCGGCCGATGTTTGCGCCAGCGGGGTGACCGCCAGACCCTCAACCGGGTCTCCCTCGAACACGGAGGCGAAGGGCATCATGAGCATCTCGAGGCCGCTGGTGATGATATCCTCCCGGTTGAGATGGTTCCGCCGGAGGGTCAGCCAGGTGGGCAGTTCTTCCATCTCGCCGGTGCTGAAGCTCACCGGGCTGGCGGCGGCGAGGTCGGCGGCGACCCGGCGGGAGGCCATCCGGATGCCCCAATTGCTGGTCAAGGGGTTGGGATCGGAAGATCCGGCCATGCCCGGACCTTCGGGGCCGGCTTCCTCGGTGATGCAGAGCGGATCGGCGAAGATCATAACTCGTCCGCCCCCCAGCAGGTACTGGTCTACGGCGAACCATGTCCGGGACGGCAGGCGCTTGGGATGTATGACCAGCAGCAGGTCCACTTGCGGCGGGATTTCCTCGGCGTTGGTGGACACGGTCCGCAGGCTGTAACTCTTGCTCAGCTCGCGCGCGAAGATCCAGGAGGAACCGGCGCGGGGACCGAGCGGAGCGCCGGGGGAGAGAACGGGCAGGGTGCTGAGCACGCCGAGGGTGGGTTTCTCGTCGGTGATCACCTGGGCGATGAGCCGTGTGACCAGGTACTCGAGCCGGGGTTCATCGCGGGGGGAGATGAAGGGAATGGACGCCTGTCTACGCCCCGAGACCGCCACCAGGCCCAGGTAGAGCCCGGGGCGGAGATCCCCCACCGAAAGCGATCGCGCCTGCAGGCCGTAGCGCTCGGCCCACTCCTGCTCTTCGGTGTCCGGGCGCGGATCGTAGCTTTCCACTACCAGATCACCGCGCGCGTGGATTTGGTATTCCTCGAGCAGGTCCTGGAGCCGGTCGGCGAACCGCTTGAATCCGATGGGGACATCGGGATTGCTTCGGGAGAAATAGAATTTCAGGGTGACGGCCCGGGGTAGTTGCCCGAGCAGCGATCGGCTTCCCGGGGAAAGAGTATAAAGCCGTTCAGCGGTGAAATCCCGCCGGAGGCGCAGGCCGGAGGCCACCATGTTGAGCGTGACAACGATTGCCAGCATCAGCACCACCGCCGCGGCGCGGGAGATGCCCTGGCGGCGGGCGTGGCTTGCTTGACTGGTAGTGGAGCCGGCCATGGGGTCACCCTCTTTGGTTGACGGCCTGCGTGGTTGCGTAGAGCAGGAAAGTCACCGTGCTGCCGAAGTATACGAGGTCGCGGACGTCGAGTACTCCGCGCGCGGTGGCTTCGAAATGGGGCAGAATGCTCGCCGCGGCGACCGCTTCCACGACCCCGGAGGGCAGGAATCGGGAGAGGATCCCGGTGACGGGATCGAACCCGATCAATACCACGAAGAGTCCCGCCACGGTGGCCAGGATGAAGCTGACCACCTGGCTGCGGGTGAGGGCCGAGCAGAACATGCCCAGCGCCAGGTAAGTCCCCGCCATGAGGAATGAACCCAGGTACCCGGTGAGCACCACGCCCCAATCGGGCGAGCCGAGGTAGGCGGCGGTGCCGGGAATGGTCGCGGTAAGCAGCAAGGCCAGCCCGATGACGCCCCAGGCGGAAAGGAACTTGCCGAGGACTGCCTCCGCCGGGGTTATTCCCAGGGTGAACAGCAGCTCGACGGTCCCGCTGCGGCGTTCCTCGGCCCAGGTCCTCATGGCGACCGCCGGGACGAAAATCAGGTAGATCCAGGGATGCCAGATGAAGAACGGTCGCAGGTCCGCCTGTCCCGCCTCGTAGAAGCGGGATACGAAGAAGGTGAAAAAGGCGTTGAGTATGAGGAACATCACCACGAACACATAGGCCACCGGCGAATTGAAACTGGAGCGCCATTCGCGCAGCGCCACGGCTCCGACTCTCTGCAATGTTCTCATGGTGCTGCGGCTCGCGCGGTCGACCGCGTGTCCTCGGTTACGGTTATGCGGCGGAACACTTCGGAAAGATCTCCCGGGTCGGTATGCACATCCATGAGTGGCCATTTCTTCTCACATGCCAGGGCATGAATCTCCGGGGCCAGCGGCCGGCCGTCCCCGGGGCGCAGGTAAACCGTGCAAGTCCCGTGATCCCGGTCCAGTATCCGGAATTCGGCCAGGGCCGGCAGCTGGCGCAGCTCAGCTTCGGCTTGGGCAGCGGGTATGCCGAGTTTGACGGTCGCTGCGTTATAGGCGATGCTGCGGCGGCGGAGCTCATCCGGCGTACTGTCCGCCACGATCCTGCCCCGGCTGATAATGATCGCGCGGCTGCAGACCGCCTCGACTTCTTCCAGAATATGGGTGGATAGAAGAATTATTTTCTGCTGACCCATGCGCCGGATCATGTCCCGCACCACCTGCTTCTGGTTCGGATCCAGCCCCTCGGTCGGCTCGTCGAGCAAGAGGACCGGCGGGTCATGGAAAATCGCCTGCGCGAAGCAGGTCCTCTGCCGGTATCCCTTTGACAGAGTGTCGATGGTCTGATGGCGGACCGGCTCCAGGAAGCACTGTTCGACGATTTCGGCGATGCGCCGCCGCTTGTCACGGCCGTGAAACCCGCGCACTTCGCCGATGAAATCCAGGAATTCTTCCACCGTCATTTCGCCGTAGAGGGGGGTATTTTCGGGCAGATAGCCGATCTGGCGCTGGACCGCCACCGGAGCGGCCACCGCATCCGTACCCAGGACCGAGACCGAACCAGCATCCGGCAGCAGGTACCCGGCGATGATTCGCATGGTAGTGGTTTTGCCAGCCCCGTTGGGACCGAGGAACCCGAGCACCGTCCCTCTTTCGACCGCGAACGATACACCGTCCACGGCGACCCGTCCGCCGAACGCCTTGCGGATGTTTTTGACCTCTAGCAATTCCGCCATGTTCCGGAAAAGAAAGCACGGACAACCCGTTATGACAATCCGGGACCGCGGATGTTCAAAAAGACCCGGGCGCGGACCACGGTCTCGCCCTTGTACTTGGCCGGGCGACCGCTCTCAAGAATCGAATGCCTTGTTTTTTCCCGTGGGATCATGCTTATTTACTTGCCGGCAAGCACCCCGCGGAGAGGTGGCCGAGCGGATTAAGGCGCACGCCTGGAGAGCGTGTGTCCCGAGTGGATCGGGACCGCGGGTTCGAATCCCGCCCTCTC
>DTYT01000212.1 GCA_012961745.1 Kiritimatiellia bacterium
CCAGGCCGGCGGAGGAAAGGGCTTCCCGCAGGGCCGCGAGGTCCACGATGCACGGCACACCGGTGAAATCCTGCATCAGGATGCGGACCGGGCGGAAAGGCACCGGCCGGCCGTCGCGTTCGACGAAGGGTGCCAGGTCGGCCTCGGCGTCCGACTCCAGCGCGCACCACAGCACGTTCTCCAGCAGCACGCGGTAACAATACGGCAGGCAGGCGACCTGCAATCCGGTACGCTCTTCGAGGAGCGGCAGACTGAGCCGGTTCAGGATCCGCCCGTCACGGCGTACGGGTTCGATGACCTTTCGGGGGTCGATCCGCATAGTAGGGTGCCTTTCCGGTTTGGGTCATGGTTGTCCGGCACCGGTGCGTGCTACTTCTGGGGCACCGCGGGCGGTTTGTCAACCTCGCAGGGCCGGCCCGGCGCGGACTTCGCGGGAAAAAATATGTGGTCAACCGGCGGCCACGTGCTTAAATAGACCCGAAGATATTTCGTAGCAGGAGGCGAGGCATGAGAAAGGCGGTGGTGATCTCGGCGGCGGTGCTGGTACTGGCGGGATACCGGGCGGCGGGGGATCCGATGCGCCCGTTGCTCACGCGGGAAAATCGGTTTCCGGAACCACTGCGCGCGGAGGTCGGCGTATCTTACGCCTACCTGGAATACGGTGACCATGAGGAGGCCGGACACCTGGGGGATTCGGACCGGCAGGAACTGGCACCCTATGTCCGCGTGGCGCTGGCGGAGGGATTGGCCGCCTGGGTCCGGGCGCCCTACCGCCGGTGGAAACCGGATACCGGTACGGGCACCGACGGCATGGGAGACGTGACCGTCGGCATTGATCTGCGGGCATTCGGGGACGTGTTCGGATATCCCTACATCGTCCCCCACGCCTCCGTCCAGTTCGACACCGGTGACGAAGCGGAGGGGTTGGGTGAAGGGGATACCGTCCCCGAGTTGGGGATCTCGGTGGGCACCGTGGTGATGGATCGGTTCCACTTCATCGCCGATGGTTCCTACCGCATTTACGAGCACAAGGAGAACATCGCCATGCTTTCGGCGAGCCTGATATGGGACGTGGATTCCCGGCTCTCCCTGCTGGCCGAGGTGCGCGGCACCACCGAGGAGGTGGGCCAGAGCAAGGGCCACCCGGGCACCTTCCTGGGCGGACTCTGTTACCGGGTCTCGGACCAGCTTGAGGTCGCCTTCTATGGCGGAGGGGCGAAGAACGCCCCCCAGGACGTGATCGCCGAGACCCGCATTTCCTGGAGTTTTTGATCCGGCCCGCGTGCACGGTCGGCCGGAGGCGCCCGGGAGGGAGCGGGTCGCCGCAGGAGATTGAGCGCGGATGATGCCGCCGGGCACAATTCTCGCGCTGGTGGTCTTCCTGGCACCGGGAACCATGCCCGGGCCTTCCGGAGATGATGCCCCCCGGCACCTGGTCTCCGAGGCGCGGCGGGCGGAGAAGGAAGGGCGCCTGGACGATGCGCTTTCCAGCTACCGCCGCTTGCTGAAGACGCGCGGCCTGCCCCCACAGGAGGCCGCCCGCCTCCGGGCGGACTGCGCCCGGCTGCTGCAACGCAAGGGCGAGACGCGCG
>DTYT01000213.1 GCA_012961745.1 Kiritimatiellia bacterium
ATGCGGGGCCGGACGTCCGCCGGCAGGGGCCTGTAGGGGAGCAGAGAAGACCATGACGCGTCCGGGGCCACGGGCCTGGGCCTGAGAAAGTGCGCTACGGGAATAGTCCAGGGCCGCCTTCAGGCGGGTGGCGTGTTCGGGAATGGTCGCCACGCCCACGCTGATGGCTATGCGCAGCGTTCCGCCGCCGAACGGGATGGTGAGCGCGCGAACCGCGCGAACCAGCCGTCGCCCGATGCTTTCCGCTTGGCCCAGTCCGGCGGGCACGCAGACCAGGAAGGAGTCCTCCTGGGCATGGGCGACGAAGTCCCCGAGGCGGATATTTCGTTGGAGAGCTGAGCAGATGGCGGTCCGGATTCTTTTCAGGCCCTGGGCGCCGTAATGCCGGCCGTACCGGTCGAGGTTGTCTGCAGCTATACTGAGCAGCGAGAGGGAAGCGCCGGTTTTCCTGTAATAGGCCACGTAGCGTTGCAACTCAGGAAGGAAGCTGTCGGCACCGAACAGCGGGGGGCGAACCTCTTTGGCGGGAGGCTCTGGAAGGATGTCGCGACTTTGCTGCCGGGCGAGTTCGAGCTTTTTCCGGGCTTCGGCGATCACGTCGGCTGGCCGTTGTGCCGGCTGTGCGGCCAGAACCGCCGCCAAGCGCCACGCGGTGCTCTCGGTACGGCCCAAGGCTTCCCGCAGGCGCGCGGTGACCACATTGATTGCCTGGAGGCGACAACTGAGCAAGACCGCGAGGGTGAAGTCGTCAAGTCTGAGAACCGAATCACTGGTGCGGAGAGAAGCGGTGAGGCGGGAACGGGTATGGTCTACAGCAGCCGACCCCATGGAGTCGGGAAGGGCCGGGCTCAACAGCAAGAGGACGATTCCGGGACCTGGTCTTCTCCGCCGGTCAGCGATTTCGACCCGAAGCAGTTCCTCGGACGGCACGGATGAGGAATCCCCGGCTTGCCGAGCCGCGCGAACCCGCAGGTCGTATTTCACCAGGCTGATCAGGAGGCAGGTGACGGTGAAGGCTACCACGCCGACCAGGAGAATCTGACCGCAGGCGATAAGCAGTTGAGGTAGACCACTCATGATTCGGAATCGTCGTATTCGCTGACGGTCTCTCCCGGTGGCGCTTCAGACTATGGCCTTGGTGGTTTCAGGGTCAAAGAAGTGTGCCTTAGCCATGTCAAGCACCAGAGTCAACGTCTCGCCCACCCGCGCCTTTTCGTGGGGTGGAACGCGGGCGATAAAGTTGTGTTTGCCGGTATTGCAGTACAGGTAGACCTCCGCCCCCATCGGCTCGACGACTTCGACGGTCGCTTTGATCGTGTGTTCGGGGTCGGGGTTCGTCACGTATAGCGCATCGTCGATGTCTTCGGGCCGGAGACCGAACTTGACTGTCTTGCCGACATAAGGCGTCAATCTGGCCAGGTGGTCGTCATGCAGGCGCACGGAGAACCGCCCCTCGTTGAAGAACAGGCCTCCGCTGCCCTGCTGCACCGTTCCGACGAAGAAATTCATCGGGGGTGAGCCGATGAAGCCAGCCACGAATTCGTTGACTGGATGTTCGTAGAGATCCACGGGAGTGGCGACCTGTTGAATAAGGCCGTCTTTCATGACGACGATCCGGTCACCCATGGTCATGGCCTCGATCTGGTCATGGGTGACGTAGATCATGGTGGATGCCAGCCGGATGTGCAGCTTGCTGATCTCGGTACGCATCTGCACGCGCATCTTGGCATCCAGGTTGGAAAGGGGTTCATCGAATAGAAAGGCCTTGGGCTTGCGGACTATGGCGCGCCCCACCGCCACGCGTTGCCGCTGGCCCCCTGAGAGGGCCTTGGGTTTACGATGAAGAAGATTTTCGATACCCAGTATCTGTGCGGCCTCGCGCACGCGACGGTCTATCTCACTGCGGGGATAACGCCGCAGCTTCAGGCCGAACGCCATGTTATTGTAAACGGTCATGTGGGGATAGAGGGCGTAGTTCTGAAAGACCATCGCGATGTCGCGGTCTTTCGGGGCTACG
>DTYT01000214.1 GCA_012961745.1 Kiritimatiellia bacterium
AACCGGGAGTTGGGGTTTCGAGTCCCTCCTGGCCTGCCATTCGGTGTATGGGCAGGTCGGGGAGCGTTGAGGGTGAAGAAGATAAGAGAGATTCCGGCGGCGGTTGCCCGTTTTGCCGGGGAGGTGAAGGTGGAACTCCAGAAGTGCGTGTGGCCGACGCGACCGGAGCTGCTGGGGTCCACTCTGGTTGTCATCGCCGCGACACTGCTTCTGGCGGTGTTCGTGGGGATGAGCGACGCGCTGATTGCGGGCGTACTGCGATACATCATCCGGTAAGCGCCGGTGGTTTGCGTTACAATGGAAAAGAAATGGTACGTGTTGCATGCCCTTTCGGGGCAGGAATACAAGGTTAAAGAAAGCATAGAGAAGCGCCTGAAGGTGGACGGCGTGGAGGAATACATTGACGAAGTCCTGATTCCGACCGAAAAAGTGTCAGAGGTCAAGCACGGCCGGAAGACCACGACCACGCGCAAGTTCTACCCGGGATATGTACTGGTGCGTATGGCTCTCTATGACGACAGCGGCAAGCTGATGGAAAAGCCCTGGTATTTCATCCAGAATACCGGCGGAGTGATCGGCTTCATTGGGGGAGATCGTCCGGTGCCGTTGCGGGATGACGAGGTGGCCGTGATTCTGACCCAGGTAGAAGAGAAGAAGAAGACCGTCAAGCCGAAGGTTACGTTCGAGCCTGGGGAAACGGTCAAGATCACCGACGGGCCGTTCCTGAATTTCAGCGGCGTTATCGAGGAAGTTGATCCGGAGCGGGGAAAACTCAAGGTTTCAGTGTCCATTTTCGGACGAACCGCTCCCGTGGAATTGGAGTACTGGCAGGTGGAGCGGGGGGAGTAGGAGGCAGGAACCGGCATGCCGGCACCCAAGGGCAAAAAAGTAGTCGGACAGATCAAGTTGCAGATTCCGGCGGGGCAGGCCAACCCGGCGCCCCCGGTCGGTCCGGCCCTGGGACAGCACGGGGTGAACATTATGGATTTTTGCAAGGCGTTCAACGCGGCCACCCAGAATCAGGCCGGGATGATCGTGCCGGTGGTTATCACGGTCTATCAGGACCGGTCATTTACCTTTGAAATCAAGAGCCCTCCCGCAGCGGTGCTGCTGAAGAAGGCGGCCGGTATCGCGAAGGGGTCGGGGACGCCCAACCGCGAGAAGGTAGGGAGAGTCACCCGCGGGCAGCTGGAAGAGATCGCCCGGGTGAAGATGAAGGATTTGAACGCGGGCACTTTGGAACACGCGGTGCGGATTATCGAAGGAACCGCCCGGAGCATGGGCATTCAGGTGGAGTAGGCGCGGTGTCGCGTCACGGCAAGAAGTATCTCCAAGTAAGGGACGTGGTCTCGGGGGGCAAGATTTTTTCTTTGCCGGAGGCGATCGCTTTTCTCAAAGAACATGGCTATGCACGTTTCGACGAGACTGCGGAGGTCGCCCTGCGTCTGGGGGTAGATCCCACTAAGTCGGATCAGATGGTTAGGGGCACGGTGCATCTGCCGCACGGGACCGGCAAGCCGGTGCGGGTGGTGGTCTTCGCCGACGGGCGGGAGGCGGGGGCGGCCCGCGAAGCCGGGGCGGATGAAGTTGGCCTGGCGGAGCTGATCAAGCGGGTCGGTGACGGGTGGACCGATTTCGACGTGGCGGTCGCGGTTCCCGCCGCCATGCGGGAGGTGCGCAAACTTGGACGGATACTGGGGCCGCGAGGGCTGATGCCTAATCCCAAGGCGGGCACGCTCACGGAAGACGTGGCCACCGCGGTGAAGCAGTTCAAGGCGGGGCGTCTGGAGTTCAAGATGGACCGGCACGCGAATGTGAGTGTCCCCTTTGGGAAACTATCATTCCCCTCCGAGGCGCTGGTGGAGAATTGTCGTGCGGTAATTCAGGCAGTGAAGGCGGCGCGACCGGCGGCAGCCAAAGGAGAGTTCATCCGCCGCTGCACCGTCAGCAGTACCATGGGACCTGGTTTGCGGATTGATCCCCAGGAGTACGCATCGTGATAGCAGAAGTCCGCCCGGAGAAGAGAAGCATTGTGCAGGAGTACCGGCAGCGGCTCCTTTCAGCTCGGTTCGGGGTCCTGGCTGATCCCAGTGGCCTGAGTGTGGCCAAGACCGCCGAATTGCGGGTGCGCCTGCGTGATGTCGGTGCGCGGATGCAGGTTGTAAAGAACCGCCTGCTGAAGATGGCGATCCGCGAAGCGGGTTTACCGGAAGAGTTGGGCCGATGGCTGGAGGGGCCGAATGCTTTGATTTACGGCGAGGGTGATGTTGCGGTTGCGTCGAGAACGCTGCGCCAGTTCATTGAGGAGAATCAGCAGCCGTCGATCCGCTGCGGCTTCATCGGGGAGAGGATCCTGACGGCTGAAGAAGTCGAACAGATTGCCCAGCTGCCTTCCCGGGAGGAGATGATGGCCTACGTGGTTGGGATGGTCGCCGCTCCCATGTCCGGGTTGGTGGGCTGCTTGAACCAGATGCTGGTTCGGCTATTGTACGTGTTCAAGGCGATCGAGGAGAAGAAGAGCACGCCGGGTGACTAGTTTGGGACCGGTTATAACGATGGGAAAAGGAGGTAAGGCAAGATGAATGAGACGGCAGCGGAGCAGGTGGAACAGAAGGGAGCCCAAGAGCTCAAAGTGGAAGGGAAGATGGCGGAATTCATCGAATGGCTGGAAGGTATAACGGTCCTGGAGCTTGCCAATCTGGTCAAGGCCCTTGAGGATCGTTTCGGGGTCTCGGCGGCGGCTCCGGTGGCGGTGGCGGCGGGGCAGGCTCAAGCGGCGGGCGGCGAAGCTGCGCCCGAGAAGACCGAATTCGACGTGATCTTGGCCGAAGTCGGTCCGCAGAAGATCCAGGTGATCAAGGAATTGCGTGCCCTGACCTCGCTGGGATTGAAGGAAGCCAAGGAGTTGGTGGAATCGGCACCCAAGCCCGTCAAGGAAGGTGTGTCGAAAGAGGAGGCAGAGTCCGTCAAGCAGAAGCTGGAGGCTGCGGGTGCCAAGGTGGAGATAAAGTAGGTAGCGGCGCGGCTGTTGGATCCGGAGGGGGCCGGGTGTTATGGTTGAGCGGTTAAATTTCGGCAGGTTGCAACCAGTGATTGACATGCCGGATCTCATCGAGATCCAGTTGTCTTCGTACAAGGAATTTCTCCAGAAGGATACCGCTCCGAACCGGCGAAAGCTGGTCGGACTCCAGGCGGTGTTCAAGGAAGTCTTTCCTATTGAGAGCTACGATGGCCGCTATGTCGTCGATTTCGTCAAGTATGAGATCGGGGATCCAAAGTTGACGCCCCAGCAGTGCTTGGAAGAGGGCCAGACTTACGCTGCTCCATTGCACGTCACCTTCCGTCTGCGTGACGGGGACGATGTGACTGAGGACCCGGTCTACATGGGGGAAATCCCCCTGATGACTGAGCAGGGGTCGTTCGTCGTCAATGGAGCCGAGAGGGTGGTGGTGAGTCAGCTGCACCGGTCGCCCGGCATTTGCTACGAGCAGTCGGTGCATTCCAGTGGGGCGGTACTCTATTCGTTCCGCATAATCCCTGATCGCGGATCCTGGTTGGAGGTGGTATTCGACCCCTCGGACATTCTCTATGTCTATCTTGACAGTCGGCGAAGCCGGCGGCGTTTCTTGGTATCGACGTTCCTACGCGCGTTAGGCTATGGGTCGGACGATGAACTTCTGGGCCTTTACTACAAGTTTGAGGAGCTGAAGCTATCCCCCCTTCCCAAGGATGAGGATATGGAGGGCAGGGTCTTGCGGAATGACGTGATTTCGGCGGACGGGCGGTCGGTGGAGGCGACCCGCTACACGCCGCTGACTCGCGATCTGGCAAAGCAGTTGGTTGCCGCGGGCGAACGTAAGGTTCAGGTGGTCAACGTTTCCTGGGACGATGGGATTTTTCTGAAGACGGTGCAGAAGGATTCGACCCACAGCGAAGTGGAGGCGCTGAAGGAACTCTATCACCGACTGCGTCCTGGAGACCCGCCGACCGAGGCCAATGCGCGTCAGTTGCTGAAGAGATTGTTTTTTGATCCCAAGTGGTACGACCTGGGCCGGGTGGGAAGATACAAGATCCAGCAGAAGCTTGCCCTGGACCGAAACCGCGCCAGCCGCGTACTTGAGAGAGAAGATCTGGTTGCGGCAGTGCGGTATCTGATAAACCTGCGGCGTGGCGAAGGGTCGGTGGACGACATTGATCATCTGGGTACGCGCCGGGTGCGGACCATCGGCGAACTACTACAGGCTCAATGCCGCCTGGGGCTGGCACGTACTGAACGTCTGGTGCGGGAGCGGATGACCATTTTCGACACCACGGTAGAGAAACTCACGCCGCAGAAGCTGATCAATCCCAAGGCGCTGGCGGCGGTGATCAAGGACTTCTTCGGGCGCAGCCAGCTGAGCCAGTTTATGGACCAGACGAATCCGTTGTCGGAACTTACTCACAAGCGCCGGCTGAGCGCTCTGGGGCCGGGAGGTCTCAGCCGCGAGCGGGCAGGTTTCGAGGTCCGCGACGTGCATCCCAGCCACTACGGGCGTATTTGTCCCATTGAGACTCCCGAGGGACCGAATATTGGGCTGATCTCGTCGCTGAGTACGTACGCACGTGTTAACGAATACGGGTTTATCCAGACGCCGTACCGCAAGGTCAAGAACGGCCGGGTGACCGAGGAGGTCGAGTATCTGACTGCGGACGAAGAAGAAGGCTATGTTATTGCCCAGGCGAATGCGCCGATTGACGACAGGGGGCGTTTCACCAGCGACCGGATATCGGTACGGTACCGCAGTGAGTTCCTGGAGGTTTCTCCGGATCGGGTGGACTATATGGATGTTTCGCCCAAGCAGTTGGTCAGTGTCGCCGCGAGTCTGATTCCGTTTCTGGAGCACGATGATGCCAACCGCGCACTGATGGGATCCAACATGCAGCGACAGGCGGTCCCCCTGATGGTTACCGAGCCACCGTTGGTTGCCACCGGCATGGAAGAGCGGGTGGCGCGCGATTCGCGAGTGGTTTGTGTGGCGCGGCAGAGTGGAAAGGTCGCTTACGTCGCCGCGGACAAGATAATCATATCGAAGGATGGACGACGGCCGACGCGACGGACGCCCAAATCGGAATATCAGGTTTACCGTTTACGCAAGTTCATGCGGTCCAACGGCGGGACCTGCTACAACCAGAAGCCGATTGTCAAGGTTGGCCAGAAGGTGAAGAAAGGGCAGATCATCGCGGATGGGCCGGGGACCTTTGAGGGCGAGCTGACGTTAGGCCGGAACGTGCTGGTGGCCTTCATGCCTTGGGGGGGATACAACTTTGAGGATGCCATCCTGATCAGTGAGAAGCTGGTCAAGGAGGATGTGTACACCTCGATCCACATTGAGGAATTCGAGTGCGGCGCCCGCGATACCAAGCTGGGGCCCGAGGAGATTACCCGTGACATACCGAATGTCGGTGACGAAGCTCTCAAGAATCTGGACCATGGCGGGATCGTGAGGGTGGGGGCTGAGGTCAAGCCGGGCGACATACTCGTCGGAAAGATCACCCCCAAGAGTGAGACCGAGCTGACTCCCGAGGAACGTCTGCTGCGTGCGATTTTCGGTGAGAAGGCTGCCGATGTAAGGGATACTTCCCTGCGCGTGCCAAGTGGTACGTCGGGGATCGTAATGAGGGTGAAGATTTCGGCGCGCAACCCGGCGAAGCGCACCAGGCTGGCACAGACGGAGAAGGCACGGCAGGCCAAGGTTCTCAAGGAGGAATACAAGGCCAAGAAGCAGGAACTGATGGAGAAGCTCACCGAGGCGCTGAGCAACATTCTGCTGGGGGAGAAGATCCCGCTGGATGTGGTGGATATCGAGACCGGCGACATAATAATTCCGGCCAATCGCAAGATCACCAAGACCCTGTTGAGGAAGCTGGCTGCGGCGTACGACCATATTTCCATTGATCCCAGTCCCATCCAGATCAAGATCCAGGGGGTGATTGATGAGTACGCGGCGAAGATCGCCGACCTGGAGGCCGATCAGGAACGGGCTCTGGAGCGTCTGGAGAGCGGGGACGAAATAGACCCCGGAATCATCAAGCAGGTAAAGGTGTACATTGCCAGCAAGAAGAAGCTGGCGGTTGGCGACAAGATGGCAGGTCGGCATGGTAACAAGGGGGTGATCGCCAAGATCCTGCCGGAGGAGGATATGCCCTTCCTGCCTGACGGCACACCGGTGGAAATTGTGCTGAATCCTCTGGGAGTACCCTCGCGGATGAACGTGGGGCAGATTCTGGAGACGCATCTGGGTCTGGCGTGCAAGGCATTGGGACTGTACGTGGCCAGTCCGGTGTTTGACGGGGTTTCCGAGGAGAAGATTCGGGAGCTGTTGGAGCGGGCGGGGGCCGCTGAAGACGGGAAGACGGTTCTATATGATGGTCGCACCGGCGAGCCCTTTGATCAGAGGGTGACGGTAGGCTACATCTACATGATGAAATTGCATCATCTGGTCAGCGACAAGATTCATGCGCGGGCGGTGGGTCCCTACTCGCTGGTCACGCAGCAGCCGTTGGGGGGCAAGGCTCAGTACGGTGGGCAACGGTTCGGCGAAATGGAGGTCTGGGCCATGGAGGCCTACGGTGCGGCCTATGCCCTGCAGGAGCTGCTGACGGTGAAGAGCGATGATATCCGCGGGCGTACCCGGATATACGAGGCGATTGTGAAAGGGACGAATACGCTGGAAGCCGACCGGCCGGAATCGTTCAACGTGCTGGTCAAGGAGCTCCAGAGTCTTGCGCTGGACGTGCAGACGGACAGCCGTTCGAAGACACCGACTTTGTGAGGCCATGCCGGTGAAACGATCGGGAGGGTGATTATCGTGGTGGAAGAAGGCACAGCCGTCGTGGACCTGTTGACTCCGGAGGAAGAAGGGTTCGACTTTGTCCGTATTTCCCTGGCATCTCCGGAGACAATCCGCTCGTGGAGTCGAGGGGAGGTCAAGAATCCGGAAACGATCAACTACCGGACTTTCAAGCCGGAAAAGGGGGGGCTTTTCTGTGAGCGGATTTTCGGGCCCACCAAAGACTGGGAATGCAGCTGCGGTAAATACAAGAGGATCAAGCATAAAGGTGTGATCTGCGACCGCTGTGGCGTAGAGGTGACACATTCGCGTGTCCGCCGCGAGCGGATGGGTCACATCGAGCTCGCGGTCCCGGTCTCCCACATCTGGTTCTTCAAGTGTACCCCCAGCCGTATGGGACTGGTGCTGGACATGAGCGTCCGCGAACTGGAGCGGGTACTGTACTACGAGGACTACATGGTCGTTGATCCCGGTGATACCCCGCTGAAGGTAAGGCAACTGCTGAACGAGATGGAATATCACGAGGCCATGGAGCGGTACGGCGACGGCTTCGTGGCCAAGATGGGTGCCGAGGCGGTCCGGGAGGTGATGAAGAGGATAGATCTGGAGGAGCTGTGGGGTGAGCTCCAGGCCGAGATGCAGGGGACCAGTAGCCGGCAGACGCGCAAGAAGCTGGTGAAGCGGATGAAGCTCGTCGAGGGTCTGCTGCAGAGTTCCGCCCGGCCGGAGTGGATGATCCTGGAAGTGTTACCGGTTATTCCGCCCGACCTGCGTCCACTTGTCCCTCTGGAAGGAGGGCGTTTTGCGACCTCGGATCTCAATGATCTTTACCGGCGGGTAATCAACCGCAATAACCGGTTGAAGAACTTGTTTCAACTAAAGACTCCGGATGTGATCATTCGCAACGAGAAGCGGATGCTGCAGGAGGCGGTGGACGCCCTGCTGGACAACGGGCGTCATGGTCGCCCGGTTACCGGCGCGGGCAATCGTCCGCTGAAGTCGCTGAGCGATATGCTCCGGGGAAAGCAGGGTAGATTCCGCCAGAACCTGCTGGGGAAACGTGTGGATTATTCCGGCCGCTCGGTGATCGTCATCGGGCCGGAGCTGAACCTGAGGCAATGCGGCCTTCCCAAGAAGATGGCCCTCGTGCTGTTCGAGCCGTTTATCATCCGCGGCCTGAAGGAGCGGGGCCTTGCGCACACGGTCAGGATCGCCAAGAAGATGATCGAGCGTGAGGATCCCGAAGTCTGGGATGTGCTGGATGACGTTACCCGGGGGCATACCGTGCTGCTTAACCGTGCGCCTACACTGCATCGCCTGAGCATCCAGGCGTTTGAGCCAGTTCTCATCGAGGGTGAAGCGATACGCATCCATCCGCTGGTGTGTACAGCATACAATGCCGATTTCGATGGCGACCAGATGGCGGTGCACGTCCCGCTTTCCATTGAGGCGCAGCTTGAATCCCGTCTGCTGATGCTGGCGCCGAACAATATTTTCTCACCCTCCAGTGGTAAACCTATCACGACGCCCACCCAGGACATTGCGTTGGGGTGCTACTACCTGACCATGCCCTCGCAACAGGATCGGATTCGCTCCCGGGTGGGGTCGCAAGAGGATGGGCGTGAACCCCTGCCTATCCTGGCGGATGCCGACGAGGTTCACACTGCCTATGACGAAGGTGCTTTGAAGGTCCACGACCGCATACGGTTCCGGAATCCCGATCATGGACGTGAGACCTGTTACGGTGATCCCGAGCGAACAGTAATCGCGACCACGGTGGGGCGGGTGTTCTTCAATGAATTGTGGCCGGAGTCCCTGGGATTCTACAACGGCCCGGTCACCAAGAAGGTGTTGGAGGAGATGATTTGGAACTGCTACCAGCTGGAAGGGCACGAGGCTACCGTTGCGGTTCTTGATGAGCTGAAGAGATTGGGCTTCGAGTACGCCACGCTGGGCGGTATTTCGATTGCGATGACCGACATGGTGATCCCCTCGGAGAAGAGGCAAATCGTTGCGGACGCCCGGCGTCAGATCGAAGAAGTGGAGAAACAATACCGGAAAGGGTTGATCACGGATGGCGAGAGGTACAACAAGCTCATAGACATCTGGACCCACAGCACCGAGGAGATTTCCAACGTGCTTTTCAGCACCATGGAGTTCAACTCCGGGCGGGCGGAAACCAATCCGATATTCATGATGGTGGATTCAGGGGCCCGGGGGAGTCGCCAGCAGATCAGGCAGTTGGCGGGAATGCGGGGGCTGATGGCGAAACCATCGGGTGAAATCATAGAGAGGCCGATTCTGTCCAACTTCCGGGAAGGTCTCAGCGTGCTAGAGTACTTCATCAGCACCCATGGTGCCCGCAAGGGACTGGCCGACACCGCGCTGAAGACCGCGGATGCCGGCTACCTGACACGGAAGCTGGTGGATGTTTCCCACGACGTTATCGTAGTGGAGCAGGATTGTAATACCCTGAATGGGATCGAAGTCTCTGTGCTGTACGAAGGGGACGAGGAATTGGTTCCTCTGGCGCGCCGGATAATCGGACGTACGGCATTGGATGATATCCATGATCCGCACAGCAAGGAGCTCATAGTGGCGGCAGGCCAGGAGATTGATGAAAGGGCGGCCGAACGTATAACCCGCGCGGGGATCGAAAGCGTGCGTATCCGGAGCGTGCTCACCTGCGAGGCCTATCGCGGAGTCTGTGCACGCTGTTACGGACGGAACCTGGCCAGCGGCCGGCCGGTGCAGCTGGGCGAGGCGGTGGGTATCATCGCGGCACAGTCCATCGGCGAGCCTGGCACCCAGCTCACCATGCGCACGTTTCACATTGGCGGTACCGCAGCTTCGGTGTTCAAACATCCCCAGATTGTGGCTAAGCACGACGGGATTGTCCGTTATCACGAAATACGCGCCGTCAGGGCACTGGATGGCAACTACGTGGTGTTGAACAAGAACGGGATTGTAGGCATTTACGACGACAGTGGCCGCGAGCTGGAGCGCTATACGACAGTCATTGGGGCTGTCATCACGGTTGAGGACGGGGGCAGGGTGAAGAAAGGCGAGAGTTTTGTCCGCTGGGATCCCTACAACGTCCCCATTCTTTCCGAACATGGCGGGCTGGTCGAGTTCGTGGATTTCATTGAAGGGGTTACCGTCAAGCGCGAGGTGGACGAGGCCTCCGGTATCGAAGGACTGATGGTAATCGAGCAC
>DTYT01000215.1 GCA_012961745.1 Kiritimatiellia bacterium
GCCCGTGGCTGGTGTCGGTGTTCACCGACAATGCCGGCGTCATCCGCTTCAACCGGCGGTTGAACCTGGTGTGCAAGGTGGAGACCCACAACACCCCCTCGGCACTTGATCCCTACGGCGGGGCGCTTACCGGCATCGTGGGAGTGAACCGGGATCCCATGGGTACCGGCCTCGGTGCGGAAATGCTTTGCAATACGTGGTGGTACTGCTTTGCTTCCCCGTTTTACCGTGGGGAAGTGCCGCCGGGCCTCTTCCACCCGCGGCGCATCCGCGACGGCGTCCATCAGGGTGTCGTGGACGGCGGCAATCAGAGCGGTATCCCTTACGCCCGCGGCGGCGAGCTTTTCGATGAGCGCTACCTGGGAAAGCCGCTGGTATATTGCGGTACGATCGGGACCATGCCTCCCGAGATTGATGGTCGCCCTTCACACCGCAAGGAGATCCGGCCGGGCGATCTGGTGGTCATGGTGGGCGGCCGTATCGGCAAGGACGGCATACACGGGGCCACGTTCTCCTCGGAGCAGCTTCACGAAGAATCGCCTTCGCAAGCCGTGCAGATCGGGGATCCCATCACCCAGCGTAAGATGTACGAGTTCCTCCTGGAGGCGAGGGACCGGGGGCTTTACCGGGCGATAACCGACAACGGGGCCGGCGGCCTGAGCTGCTCGGTGGGGGAGATGAGCACCCTTTCCGGCGGCGCGGAGATAGATCTGGCCCGCGCCCCGCTGAAGTATCCGGGACTCAAGCCGTGGGAGATCTTCCTTTCCGAGGCCCAGGAACGCATGACCGTGGCGGTGCCGCCGGAGCACCGGCACGCCTTTCTTGAACTGGCGCGCCGGCGCGAGGTGGAGGTTGCGGTGCTGGGTCGGTTCACCGACACGGGGCTGCTGCTGGTACACTACCGCGGCGAGCCGGTGGGGGCGCTGCACCTGGATTTTCTCCACCGCGGATGTCCCCGGATGGAGTTGGAGGCCCGCTGGACTCCACCGCAGATCCCGCCCCCCCGCCGACGCCGGCGGGGGAATCGGGGAGGCGACCTCCATCGGCTGTTGTCATCTTTGAACATATGTTCCAAGGAAAAGAAATGCCGCATGTACGACCACGAAGTCAAGGGGCGGACCGTGATCAAGCCATTCGTAGGAGTTTATTCCGAGGTCCCCTCGGACGCGACGGTGTTCCTGGCCGAGTACGGCGGCCGTGAGGGAATTGCGGTGGCGGAGGGGATCAATCCCTACTATTCGGATATTGATACCTATCACATGACCGCCTCGGTGATCGACATCGCCGTCCGCCGCCTGGTGGGAGCCGGCGCGAGCCTCGATCACATCGCCGGCCTGGACAACTTCTGCTGGCCGGACCCCGTCTACTCGGAGCAGACCCCGGACGGCCACTTCAAACTGGCCCAGCTGGTCCGCGCGAACCAGGCCCTCTACGACGTTACGGTGGCCTACGGGGTACCCTGCATCTCCGGCAAGGACAGCATGAAGAACGATTCGATACGGGGCGGACGCAAGATTTCCATCCCGCCCACGCTGCTTTTCACGGCAGTGGGCCGGGTGCCGGACCTCCGGCGGGCGGTGACCATGTATTTCAAGGAGCCGGGCGATAGCGTTTTTGTAGTCGGTCTGACGCGGGACGAGCTGGGAGCGTCCGAATACTACCGCATGCTGGCGGCCCGCCGCGGTGACAACCGCATCGGCGGGAGGGTCCCCCAGGTGGATACCGGCTCCGCGTTGAAGATCTACCGCGCCATGGAAGAGGCCCACCGCGCGGGTATCCTCAAGTCGGTGCACACCCCCGTACTGGGCGGCCTGGCGGTGGGCCTGGCTCTGGCGGCCATCGGCGGTGATGTGGGCGCGGAGATTGATCTGGGCGCGGTTCCCCGGCAGGAGGAGTGCGGGGAGGACGCCCTGTTGTTCGCGGAGAGCAACAGTCGCTTTATCCTGACCTGCGCGGAAGATGATTGCTCCCGGCTCGGAAGGATCTTCGCGGGACTGCCCGCCGCGCAGGTAGGGCGGGTCACCGGCCCCGCCGACGGCGTGAGGCGCTTGCAGATCCGGGGACTGGACGGAAGATGGGTCGTGGATGAGACAGTCCCGGCACTGCGACGTTCATTCCACCGAACATTGGAAAAGATCTAGGCAGATGCAACCGCGGGTACTGATCATCACCGGATACGGGCTGAATTGCGAGGCCGAGTCCGTCGAGGCCTGGAAGAGGGCCGGGGCGCAGCCCCTGCCGGTGCACCTCAATGACCTGCTCCGGCGGCCGGCCCTCATGCGGGAGTGCGATGCGCTGATGTTCATCGGGGGTTTTTCCTACGGTGACCACATGGGCTCCGGCCACGTGTTGGCACACCGGGTGAAACACCATCTGCGGGACCAATTGCAGGAATTCATCGAGGCGGGGAAACTGGTCCTGGGGGTATGTAACGGCTTCCAAGTGATGGTGAAGATCGGACTGCTGCCGGGGCTGGGGCACGAGTTCCTCACGCCGCAGGCGGCGCTCCTGCAGAACGAGTGCGGCACTTTTCAGGACCGCTGGGTGCATCTGGTGTTCGATACCCGTTCTCCCTGCGTCTTTACCCGCGGGTTGGAAGGTATGGACCTGCCGGTGCGTCACGGTGAGGGACGGTTTCTGGTTCCCTCCGCCTCACTGCGCAAGACACTCGAAGAGAAGCGGCTGATTCCCTGCCGGTACGCCGATCCCTCGACCGGAAGGGCGACCGATCGTTTCCCGTGGAATCCCAACGGATCCTGGAAGGCGGCCGCTGGCCTGTGCGATGTCTCCGGGCGGCTATTCGGGCTGATGCCTCACCCGGAGGCCTTTCTTTTCCCGGAAAACCATCCCCGCTGGGACCACCCCGGTTTGAATCGCGGTACCTCACAGCGGGGTGAAGGGGTGCTGATCTTCCGTAACGCGGTGGCCTATCTGCGGGGTTGAATATCCGTGCGGGTAGCCGGTGATCATGCTTGCCTTCCAGCACTGCTTCCGGGATAATTCAGCTTGGAATCCGAGGGAGGGATGTATGAAAGGCGCCCGTTTCTGTCTGGTTTTGGTGCTGTCGGCTTGGGCGCCAGCGGCGCTGGCGACCTGGGACGAAGGCGACCCGTACAAGATGCATTGGCCACAGCTGCCGGACCTGAGCATCACCGGCATGGATGTAAACGCCACCCAGCCTTTCATCCTGGCCGATGATTTCAGGTGCGTGCAGAGCGGCCCCATCACCGCTATCCATGTCTGGGGATCATGGCGGGATGACCAGGTGGACCCGAACCCCGCTTTCATCCTGAGCATCCACAGTGATATACCGGCCGGGCAGGAGGCCTCCTACAGTATGCCGGGAACCACCTTGTGGACACGGACCTTCATTCCCGGCGAATACGACTACCGCATTTATGCCTTGGAGCTATCGGAAGGCTGGCTGGATCCGCCGGATGACTACGTGCCTCCGCCGGCGGATACCATCTGTTACCAGTACAACTTCCCCGTGGATCCGCTGGATGCGTTTTACCAGACCAACGAGACCATTTACTGGGTGGACGTGCAGGTTTTACCTTCGGATCCCATTTACGTCTTCGGGTGGAAAACCGCGGTCCCGGACTTGCGGTGGAACGACGATGCCTGCTGGACGACTGGAGAGGAGCCCGACCCAACCGGTGGCTGGGTCAACCTGGTGTATCCGCCCCTTCATCCGCTGGGGACCCAGACCCTGGATCTGGCATTCGTTATCCAGGGGCAGGCCGTGCGCACCAATCCCATCTGTCCCAAGTGGATCCAGTGGCCTGATTGCGACCGTGGACTGGACGTGGAATCCTGGACATACCAGCAGCCCACGCAGGCTGCCCAGTTTGTGGCGGATGACTGGCTGTGCGACGGCCGCCCGGTACATGGAATCCGCTGGTGGGGTTCTTACATCGGCTGGCAGACCAATACGCCCGATCCGGTGGCTCCTCCACCGGCACCCCGCCCGCTCGGCTTCTTGCTTTCGTGGTACTACGACATTCCCGCCAGCGGCACCAATTACTCGCAGCCCGACGGGTTGATAACCAATTTCTACTACGCCCTCAGTCCCTACGGGGAGACCAACCGCGATCAGGTGCTGGAACAGTACTACTGTACCAGCCCGCTGGAGTTCCTGGGCAGTAACGTCTTCGAACACGAGTATTCCTACTACATCGTCTTCACCAACGAGCCCTGGCTGGAGAAGGCTTCCAACGTCTACTGGCTGGGGATTGCAGCGGTGTACGCCGCAACTCCCACCCAGTACGTCTGGGGATGGAAGACCACCAGCCCCCAGTGGAACTGGAACGATGACGCGGTCTGGTCACCGGATACCGTCACGTGGTTCGAGATGCACTATCCCCCGCCGGGCTGGGAGGGGGTTACCAATCACCCCTACCAGGGTATGTCGGTGAACATGGCGTTTGAGTTGCTGACCCACATCTGTCCCTCACGCTGCACCAAGTGGAGCCAGCCCCCCGACATGGTGATGGGCATGGACATGTACTCGTTTTCGGTGGGTGGAACCACCGTCTTCCTGCGGGCGGACGATTTTATTTCCGACGGCCGGCCGATCACCGATATTCACTGGTGGGGATCGTACCGCGGGTGGATGAGCACCGAGCCGGGCAGCCCCACCAACCCGATCCCGCCGCCGGTCGGGATCAGCCGGCCCATCGGATTCAACCTGAGCTGGCACCTGAATGATCCCATCAGTTGCCTGCCGGCTGCGGTGCTGACCAACGTTTTCGTACCGATCAGCAACTGTTACGAGACCTACTACGGCACAGTCGTCCAGGAATGGAATGATCCCGACATCTTTGAACACGAATACCAGTACTATGTGGACCTGCTGGATGCCGGACTGGATACCACCCCTTGGATGGAAACCAACGGGGTGCCCTATTGGCTCAACATCCAGGCGGTGTTCGGCGCCGAGTTTACCGGGCAGTATCACAGTGGTTGGGGCTGGAAAATCACGCCGGGGACGACCGGCTGCTACTCGGCGGTCAGTCTGGACGGAGTCTCCTGGACCAACGATACCCTGCCGCCCCCGCATCCGAATGCGGAGTCCTATTTTGATCTGGCGTTTGAACTGACCACCACGAACCTGCCGCGGACCAATCTGGTGATCCATGCCGTTTTCACCAATATCTTCCGTACCAATCTGCCCTCTGGAACCTACATGTGGTCCACCGGTTACTGCGGCTGCGGCAGGCAGGTGCTGCAGGTCAGTTCCAATCTGGTCGCGGGAACGTGGTCGGACGTGTTCACCAATCCGACACCCCGCGCCGAGAACCTGTGGCGGGGTCAGGCCGGCGCCACCGCGGTCTTTTACCGCGTGTTGCAGGTTCAGTAGAGCGGATGTCGGGCCCCGCACAGCGGTGCTCCTCGCCGGCGGGCATCAATTCTTGCAGCGAAGTGGATGGTGTGTAATTTGTCTGGGTCATGACGCGGGATCACCAGTTTGCCGGGCTGAGGGCCAGCGAGCTTTATTGCCCTCGGTGCCGCACGGCGCGGCCGGTCAGGGAGCGGCTTCTGCTGGTGCTGCCGCGGGGCGAGTTGCACGAATACCGCTGCGCGGTCTGTGGAGAATCCCTGGGCACGCGCACGGTTACGGTACCGGTATCCCTGCAGACCGCGCCTGTCCCGCCGCCCGGCATGGGGCCCGGAAGCCGCCGCCGGCGCCCTTCCCCGGGCAGGCTTCAGTAAGGATCGAAGAGAGAATTGTCGCGGCCGCCGAACCATCCCACCTTGAAGCCGCGGAACTGTTCGTCACACGAAAAGGCCATTTTCTGGCGGCTGATGTGGCCGTCGCACCAGACCACGTTGGCCGCGCCATTGTGGCGGAAATGCAAAGAAGGCAGGGGGCTGTCTGAAGACTCGTTCCCGTCACCGTCCACGAAGCGATACGGCTCGGCGAACGAGTATTCGATCAGATACTCGGGGCTCCCGTACGGCTGCGGGAAGGCGCAGTCGGCGAACATGATCGTGCGGGCGGGATCGCGGAGCATGGCGGGTGACATACCGCGGGCGACGCCCTCCGGATTGTAGCCCCGAAGGTAGCACTGCGACCCCACCCCCACGTAATTGTACCCGTACCCGCCGCAGGAAGCTTCGAAGGCGTTTGCGGCCCGCTCGTTGCGGTAGCGCCGGAAAGCCGGGCAAGTCTTCAGGCGCCGGTCACCGCCTAGATAGGGGGCCAGGGGGCTGCGCGAGAAATCAAACGGCTCCGAGAGCGAATCACGCGCTCCGTGCCAGCGGTGCAGGTTGGCGGCGAAAATGTCCGGTGCGGCGGCCACATAGCAGCCGTTGTCGGCGGCGTAGAGGGCGTTGGCTACGTACAGCCGGCGCAGATTGGAGGCGCACTGCGCCGCTTCGCCGGAGGCCCGGGCCCGGCTGATCATCGGCGCCATCAGCCCCAGCAGGGTTGCGGTGAG
Organism: Kiritimatiellia bacterium; assembly: GCA_012961745.1. GTDB lineage: Bacteria > Verrucomicrobiota > Kiritimatiellia > B70-G9 > B70-G9 > B70-G9. The sequence goes on from DTYT01000215.1 coordinate 6,444, forward strand.
AGCCGCGATCACCAGCAGCTCCAGGAGGGTAAAACCTCCGGAGGCTCGTCTTTTCGGGCTTCTCCTAGTCATGGTACACGGTCCGGTAGAAACGGATGCGGCTGGCGGATACATTGGTATCGATTACGCTCCGCTCAGCGCCTTCGCCGACCAGTTCGGGGGTGAGATTCGACCAGTCGCCCCCGCGGGGGTCGTCGCAATACTGCACGCGGTAGGTGCGCGCGGTGGCGGCATACCATTGCAGCCGTATTCCCTGGGACGACCGGGAAATCCGGGGCCGTTCGGCGGAATTGATTACGCCTACCGCATCGAGATCGAACCCCGCCGAGCCGGTGGTGGGATAAGGGTCGTAAATGGGCCGGCCGCATGAATCGGTACAGGTTCCATCCCCGATGACATCCACCAGCCGCACATGAGTGATATGCGAGAGGTCGAGCAGGGGGCTGGAATCCCGGAGATCGGAGAGATCGAACGGCGTGCCGTATCCCGCGCGGTATTTACCCGCCAGGCCGTCGATATCGGTGGAATCCACCGCACCGTAAGACGGGACCGGTTCGGGAGTGAGCGAGGCGTTGGCCAGCCGGAAGAAATGGATCCCATCGCTGGAGACTTCCACGTAGGCCAGTTCCAGGAAGGTATCATTGAAGGAGTTCTCAAAGACTGCGAAGTCCCATCGGGGGCCGTCGGTGATGGGGGCGCGGAAGGTCAACGTTATGCTCCCTCCCCGTCCCAGGGAGACGATGGAGTATATGTCGCCTTCCGCAGGGCCGAGGGCATTCTCCGGGTTCTGCCACTGCGGATCCACTTCCGGCCCGACCTGGTAATCGGTCCAGTCGTCGGCCCAGGCAACGAAGCGGGGATCATCGGCCGCGATGGCGGTGGTGTTGGACGTGCCGGCGGCTCCGGCATACGGACCCGCCGTACACGGCAGCGGGCCTGCCAGGCAGGCCGCCAGCAGGGCAGGTCCAATGCTCCGTTTCATGCAGCGCTCCATCTACGCGGGCGGAGGCACAGCAGCACTCCCAGGGCGATCAGGCCGGCCGTTCGAGGCTCGGGAATCGCGTAGGCGGCGGCCTGGTCGTAGCCGTAATAGACCGCCGATCCCGCCGTGGCGGGGTCGCTTTCGGTGAGATAGGAGATATAGAAGGTGCCGTCTTTCTCGAAGGCGTCCACCTTGTAGTTGCAGTTGGTGAGATCAGGGATGTAGGTAAATTCGGCATCTATCGCGGGATTGTAAACCTTGATTCCGTCGGTCATCCAGCCCGCCGCCCAGATGCGTCCCAGACCGTCCACCGCCAACGAAGTCAGATTGCCGCCCTCGCCGAAGTCGTGGACCAGTTCTCCGTCGTCGACCGTGAGGGGCGTGCCGGTCATCGCCATCGCTAGCTGGGGCGCGGTGAAGCGGTAGACCTTCCCGTCGTCATTGTCACCGACGTACAGGTCACCATTGCGGTCAATGTCGAAACCGCAACTGTAGGTGGAGATCCCGTCGATGAGAATCCGATTGATGCTGCCGTCGAGGGATATATACCGGATACCGTGCTGATCGCTGTCCGGGCCCGTGTCGGCCCCGCCGGTATAGAGACCGGCGGCATCACGGAATACTCCATGGTAGTTCTGCACACTGACGCCGATATCGGTGAAATCCGCATCAACGTCAGACGGCGCGAAGCGGTAGAGCAGGCTGGGGGACCAGCCGCCGGCCCCCACCACAGCGGTATCTGCATCCCACGCTGCGATGAAGGAGGGATCCAAGCCGTCCGGTTCCCCAGTAAAAGGGGGGAAGTTCGGCGAGTCCCAGGTCTCCTGCCGGTAGAGGTTGCCGCTTTCACCATACAGCAAGCGTCCGTCGGGCAGGTGTTCCAATGCTACGGCTCCCCAACCCGAGCTCAGATCGGGAAGCCGGAAGCGTACCCAGTCGCCACGGGTGAAGGAGCAGAGCCACCACAACAAACCAAGAGCCAGGCTAGCGATCCTTGCCTGCTTCATCTGGTGCCCTCCTTTCCGGTTCCAGAATAGGCCAGCCGGTCTCCCGACCGGAGCGGGCAAAAAATGCCTTCGCTCCCGGCCAGCCCCGCAGGGGCTGAGAGTGAAGGCGGACACCAGCCCGACCTCCAATCTCCTCTGGCGCGGAAGAGACCGGGGTCCCGCGGCGGATGAGGTTCACCCACCGCACATCGCAGGGCAGCCCGTCTTCTGGCTTCCCCGCCCGGTCCGGCGGCCTTCCCATCCCGCTCAGGCGGGACAGTGGCCATGGAGAGTGCCGACCGGGTTTTTCGCCGCAATCCGGCTCACGGCGACGGGATCACAGCGGCGCGACCGCGTCCGATTTTCACGGAACTTCCGGACGCCGCCCTGCTCGCTTGCAAGGAACCGTCTCGCTGGTATCACATGCGGCGCAGGCTGTCAAGGCAGGCGATGAGCGGGCGGTGTGAAATGCAGGTCCTCTACGGCCACGGCCAGGCAGCCAGGAGTCCACGTCCGGCCGGGCTGCACCCCGGGGGGATCGCCGCTGCCCGCCTCTTTGCTGGGGGGCGCTGTGAGAGGATGGGGGGTGCGCGCATACAGGCCGCCTCCGCCGGGATGTCAGCCGATGAGAGGGTCACCCCACTCGCTGGAAAGATCCAGATCCCTATCCTCCACGCGGCCGCCCCAACGGCGCGCCAGGCGGAGCAGCAGGTAGAACGCCCCCAGGGGCAGGATCCCACCGTAGATTAGCAGGTCAGCGCAGGATATACGGTGAAGCAGGTTCTCTCCATATCTGACCAGGTTCCAGAATATCAGGAGGCAGGCGGTCCATACCGTGGCGAAGTTCGGAAGCGCATCCGCCGAGCGCATCAGGTGCAAGCCCGCCCTCCGCTTGCGAGTGAAAGGATAGAAAAGGTTGGATCCCATGAAGCCTAGCTGGTCTTCCAGGATGTGTATGGAGTATCCGAGAAAGATCACCACCGCCGCCTTCCAACTCCAGATCGCCCAGCCCAACAGGGCCCAGGCCGCCGCCAGCGTGAAGCTGTGGGTGAAGTGGCGGTGCCACGGCAGGAAATGGATAGTCACCTCGTTGTCGCCGCTGGGCTCGAAGGCGAAGGTAGGCCCGTCGAAGATATCCACGGTGGTGACTGCATCGTAGGTCTGCACGATACGGCAGGGCAAAGCTGCGCTCGCGGTGCGTTCCCTTTCCAGGGTTCCGGGAATAGGCACCTGACCGGTGTTGACCACCGGACCGATTGCTACGGAAACCTCGCCTTTCTCGGCGTCGAAGCGGATCCCGTACTGCCGCCAGAAGTCCGCCCCCAGCCGGATGGTGTTCAGCTTCACCCGGATAGTCTTCTTCTCCCGCAATGCCCGCTTCATCCCCTCGGCGATTGCATCGGCGATCTGCTGGGGATCGGGTTGCCGCGGGTCGGGATCCACATAGATTTCGTGGGGATAGAAGAACCGGTAGAATTTGAAGTCCATGGTATCCGGCAGCAGCCCGAAGGCCCCGCCCAGAACGAGGTAGAGCGGGTTCCCGTCCTGGGCGGCTCGTATGCTCCAGGGGAAAAACGAGGCCGCCGCCACCCCGGAGATGAAGTGGGCGATCCCCTTCATGATCCCACTGTCGCGGAGCGGTCGGTCCGCCTTCTGTCTTTGCTTCTCATTTCACCAGCCCCAGGATGGCGGCCACGTGATGGCCGACGCCGGACATGTTACAGGCGATGGGAAGCAGGAGTATACCCAGACAATTCAGCCGGCGGGAGCCGAACAGTACCGGGTTGAGGCCGATGCCCGTCGCCACTGCAGCGATTCCCAGCCCGATCCACCCGGTGACGGCATAAACCAGCGCACTGATTATCGCCAGCGCCACCGCCGAGGCTACCCGGTAGTCCACCTTTTCGATCAAGCGGATAACGCTGCGGGTGAGCGGGTCCATGAGCAGAAAGGCGATTGCTCCGCTCAGGGCCATCGCCGCCAGGACCATGAAATAGTCGCCATAGGTTCCCGCGGTATGCAGAGTGCGGACCATCCAGGCACCACCGCCGCGGGTGATCCCCAGCCCGGGGACGAAAAGCAGCAGGAACGCTCCGGAATAGTAGACCAGCTTTGACACCCCCTGGGACAGAAGAAACACGCGTTCGTCACGCTGTGCGGTGGCGTGTCCCGCGAGGAGTCCTCCCACACCGCCGGTGACCACCGGGAAAAACGCCGCCAATCCCCCGCCGAGGCCGCCGGCCCCCACCCCACGCAGTACGTGCTCCGGAAGAATATCCAGCGATTCGGTGAGGTGCTGGCGGGGTATACGGGTGCCGCTCAGCATGTTGACCAGACACCACGGCACCGCAAACAGCCCGACGAAGGCGGGCATGATATTCTGGAAGGCGACCGCGGAACTGACCGGGGAGCGGTACAGCAGAATAAATCCCAGCAACGCGGCGAGAAGGAAGGTGAGCAGGCCGGCGCCCAGCGATCTCCATGCATCCATGAATTTCCTCCAGCCCGCGGGCCCCCAGTTGCCGCCCTTGGGCCACTCCGACATCAGGATGTAGGTGATGATGATCCACAAGATCCAGTGCATGTGCGGTCGCATCACTTCCTGTACGGGGGGAAGCAGACGGGGAGCCAGCGGGCCGACGACGCATACCAGCAGAATCACCGCTCCCAGGCCCCCCACGCCGGTGATCATCGTACCTTCATAGCCGCGGCCGAACATGAGGTATTTCTGTCCGGGTAACACCGTAAACAGGGCGCTTTCATCCGGGGCGCCCAGCAGCACCGCGGGGATGGTATTCAGCAGCGACCAGCCCACGATCATGCCGGTCATGAAGGGCAGGTAGACTTCCGGGCCTACCGTCAATCCATGGGATGCCAGGGTCAGTTGCAACATCACCAGCAGGCCGATCACATTGTACACATGCAGCCCGGGAAGCACCGACAGCAGGGTGGATGCCAATGTGCCTGCGCAGGCCCCGATGATGACATTCACCACGACCATGATCCCATTTACGGCAGCTTCGCGATGTCATGGATGGTCCGCGGGACTACTTCCAGTTTCCCGTGGTATTCCTTGACCGTGCCCGTGATCCGGACACGCAGGCCCTGCTCCATCCAGTCACGGAGGCGGCCGGGTACCTGTCGGTCCCACAGTACCACCGGGATGGAGCCGGTTTCGTTCTCCAACGTATAGACCACTCCCCCGGGGATGCCGCGCGAACCGGCCAAACGGCCGGTGAGGGTGACCACCCGTCCGATCAGATCGGTGGTGACCTCCGACACCGTCAAGGGGGCTTCCTCCGGCGACGACCGCCGCGGCTCGATCAGCATCAGACTGCGGGAATGTTCCAGCTTGAGCTGGAGACGGCCGCGGTAGGCGTTAACCCGTCCCTGGACCCTTACGCGGGCGCCCACCAGCTCCTCGAGGTTGCGGACATGGCGGGCAACATCATCCCAGAATATCACCGTGACGGAACCCGTACCGTCAGTCAGACGCATCCTCCACGGGGCCCGGCTGCCAGCCCGGGGTCGCTGAAGGGAGTCCACCACGCCGGAGCAGGAGACCACCCGGCCGACCAGGGAACTGTTCACCTCTGTGGGCATGACGCGCATGCCGACGCGGGCGTTGTAGTCCACCCCCCGGGATACCCCGCGGGCCTGGTCGCCCTCCAGGAACTGAAGGTCTTCGCTACGCGAAACACGCAGCTGGAGCCTGCCGCGGTGGCGGCTGACACTGGCTCGGACGCGCAGCACGGCGCCCAGCAGCAGCCGATCCCGCTGGGGCAGTCCCGCATAGACGTCTTCCCAGAAAGTAAGGTCGGCACTTCCACTGCGATCCACCAGTCGTATGACCCACGGCGCGCGGGAACCCGGGCGCGGGGCCATGATCCGCGAAACCACCCCTTCTACGATTACGCTCTTGCCTAGCAGATCCTCCGAGAGATCGGCCAGATGGATGGACGGTGGTTCTACCGCCTCCAGGTGCAGCTGCCGGGGGCTCTGCAACCGCAGCAGGATGCGGTCGTCCGCCGAAACGCTCAGGCTTCCGGCCACGGTCACGCGGTCGCCCATGCGCGGGAAAATGTTGCTGCTGAGGAGATCGCGGGCTACGGCGCGGTACGCCCGCACGGCAATTTCCCCGGTTCCGTCGTCCACTACGAAACCAAGGCCCTGAACCCGGTCTCCTTCGCGGTACACGCGCGTATCCGAGGCCACGCGGCCGGCCACCCGGACATAGGCGAAATTCATGGTCGGTGTGATCCCGCTGATCTTCACCAGAGGAATCTCGCGGTTCCGCACCATGAGGTAGAGGAAAAACAGGCCCACAGTACCCAGCAGCAGCGCGGCATAACGGAAGATGCGGATACTCAGTCGTTTGTGCACGGAAGCCCCGCAGTAAGGACACCGGGTAAGCGCCCCAACGAAGCGCCCGCAGCTCGGGCAGGTGATCTCGGCCCGTGAGGAAGCCTGTTCCGGCAGAGTATTCTCAATCATCAACCGCCTCCGGGTGGTCGGCGCACAACCGATCAGTGTACAACGCAGATGATCATCCTGTCCACCCTGCAAGGCCCGCCCGGTCCACCACGCGGCGCCGCCGCCCGTCGTTTCCACGCTTGCATGTGCCGGAGCCCCGCCGTGTGGGCCGGGTTTCAACGACCCGCCCGCCGGCTCCGCTCACTCCGCGCCAGGTGGGCAAGGACTGCCACCGGATCCTCGAATCGTGTAAGCAGAATCATGGCGGCGATGACGTACGGCTTATGTTCCGCCTGCTTGTAGAGCGGCACCCGGTAACGGTCGAACACCGACGCCGCCACCTCGCCGGCTGCACAGTTCACCCCGGTGATATCCGCCGGCAGGCAATGCATGTAGAGCGCTTTCCCCCCGCGGGTGAGTTTCATCGCCTCTTCGGTGCATTCCCAGTGGCGGTGGCGCGCGTTCTCCTCGAGGCACGCCTTCTCCAACTGGTCCAGTTCACGCGTCCGACCGCTCCGGAGCAGGTGGGTCCTTTCCTGCAGGATGTGATGGGGCGCCCAGCTCTTCGGATAGACTGCGTCGGCGCCCCGGAAAGCCTCGCGCATGTCATGCACCACCTCGAGCGACCCCCCGGAGTCCGCCGCGAATCGGCGGGCCAGTTCCACGGTTTCCGGCCGCAGTTCGTAGCCTTCGGGGTAAGCCAACACCACGTTCATTCCGAAACGGGTCATCAACGTGATGATACCCTGCGGCACGGAAAGCGGCTTGCCGTAGGAAGGCGAGTAGGCCCACGTTATGGCCAGTTTCTTTCCCCGAAGTGATGCCAGTCCGCCCAGTGTCTGCTCGAGATGCTTCAGGTCGGCCAGGGTCTGGGTGGGGTGGTCGCGGTCGCACTGCAGGTTGATAACTGCGGCCCGTCGCGGCAGGACACCGTCACGGTAGCCCTCTTCGATGGCGCGGGCGACTTCGCCCATGTATTCATGCCCTTCGTCCGGGAACATGTCATGCCGGATTCCAATAACCTCGGCGAGGAAGGAGATCATATTGGCGGTCTCGCGGACCGTCTCGCCGTGGGCGATTTGGGACTTGCTCTCCTCCAGGTCGACCAGGTCGAGCCCCAGAAGACTGGCGGCACTGGCGAAAGAGAAGCGGGTGCGCGTGGACTTGTCGCGGAAATGCGAGATGGCCAGCCCGCCCCGGAAGACGCGGGTATCATGTCCCTTGCGGTAAAGTGTCTCAAGTACTTCGGCGATGGCGAGCACCGCCTCGATCTCCGGCTGGCTACGCTCCCAGGTGAGCAGGAAATCCCCATTGTAAAGGTGGGTAATGAGCTCCTTGAGTCTCTCCAGCAGCATGGAGACATTCCTCATCTCGCACCTCCCCTCCTCAATGCCCCCAACAGTGCCGAATGGTTGGCAACTGCAGCAGTGGGCTCATGCCGCTCCGATTTCCTTCAACAGGCCGGTTCGTTCGTTGAAGCGGGTGATGAGCGCGTCCCACTCCCTGACTTGCTCATCGGAGAACACGTCTTCCCAGAAATCCTCGTCCCACAATTCTTCGAGCTCCTCGACCGTCTTGCCCTGTTGTTCAACCCAGGTGAAGTACTTCAGGTTGTGCAGAGCCCGACGGTCGAAGTGAGTCAGTTCCCGCACGTGGTCGGTGACGATGCCTTCCAGATAGCGGGCGTAGTGGGCCACGGCGTGATCGCGTGTGTAAGGCCCGCGTTCGGCGCGGAGCTCGCGTATGCGCGAGCTGTACAGCTCCATGGAGTCGGTCAGGGGAGTGAAGAGCACGTGGCGGGAATCCAGCCCGTACCAGCGGGCGGTCTTGATCGCCGCCACCAGGTTGCAGATCGAGGAGATGCCCAGGAGGTCGAGCTGGGAAACCAGTTCCTCGGGCACTCCGTGTTCCACGAGGTATTCCCGTCCGGCTTCTTCGTTGAAGAGCCGCATCAACTGGACGGTCTGCTCGTCGTCCACGGCGCAGATCAGATCGGTGTTGCGCACGTTGTGAATCCAA
>DTYT01000216.1 GCA_012961745.1 Kiritimatiellia bacterium
GCCGTGGCGTGGGGGCGGCGGGAAATGGGAGGCGGGGGGCAGGTGAAGACCCGGTCGGCCATGGTGAAGGCTGCCGGACCCGAGAGGCGGACGATCGATATGGCCGCGGGGCTGGTGGCGGTGGCTATGGCGGCGATTGTGTCGATATGTGTATGCATGGCTGGCCCATCAGAGAATTGCAGCATGGTGGTTGGAGTTCAAGTCACGAGCGCGGTCGGGTCTTTAGGAAGCGAGCATACTAGATGCCAGCTAGTATTTCCCATAACCAACGATTGGATGCGCCTTGGAGGTGCTTGTACTTGACAAGGTTAGGTCGGGGCATATCGTAGGCGACTTTTGCCTGGCGATATGGAGGCGGAAAGGGTATCTATGGGAGCGGTGTAGTGGCGAGGGGGTGAAGGCATGGCCATGAGGAAAGCGAGGTTTGGAGTCAAGGGCGGAGATTTTGTAATAGAGAATTATAACCGGGCGGCGCCCTTCGCGAGCTTCTTTCCAGGAATCGCGGGTGAGTCGGGGGTACCCATGTGGGTTTTCTACGTGAATCGCGGGCAGTGTGTCTGTAGTGCCGGCGTGGAAGACAAGGATTCGGCGGTGCTGGAATTTCATTCGGCGAATCGTGCATATGAGGTTGCGGCACTGGAGGGGTTCCGGACGTTCATCCGAGTGGATGGGAGGCGGGAGGTGTGGGAGCCGTTTTCGCCGGATGGGGCGGCAAAGGAAGGGATCCGGCAGCGGCTCATCGTACGGGCGCATGAGATTGTAATGCAGGAGGAGAATGGGGTGCTGGGCTTGAGCATCGAGGTGGTTTTTTTCACGGTGACTGAGGAGGGTTTTCCGGGACTGGTGAGATCGGTGAGGGTGAGGAATATGGGGCATGCAGACCGAAGACTGCAGGTACTGGATGGGGCGGCGCTGGTAGTGCCGTACGGAGTAGATAACCGGAATATAAAGTTCATGCGGCGGCTGGTGGAATCGTTCGTGGAGGTGGCGAATTACAGGCGGGGGTATACGCCGATGTTCAAGTGCCGGGTGAAGCAGGCCGACACGCCGGAGGTGGAGAGGGTCAAGGGAGGTCATTTTTACGTGGCGTTTGGCGAGGATGGGCGGGGCCTGAGGGTGGTAGTGGATCCGGTTGCCGTATTTGGAACGCGGCTGGATCTGCAGGTGCCGGAGAAGTTTGTGAGGGGGGCAAGGTTTCGTTTCCCGGAGGAGCAGATGCTGGAGAGCCGGCTGCCGTGCGCCCTGGCACTGGTAGATATGAAGCTCGGGGCGGGTGAGGGGAAGGGGTGGTATGCAGTTCTGGGAAACTGCGGTTCGGCGAAGGAGATGGGGGAGGTGCGGCGTAGGGTCGGCCGGCAGGATTTCGTGATGGCGAAACGGGAAGCGAATGCGCGGGTGATTTCGGAGATCATGGATCACAACTGGATCAAGTCTGCATGCCGGGAACTGGATCTGTACACGAGACAGAATTTTCTGGACAATGTTCTGCGCGGCGGTGTGCCGATCACGCTCGCGGCGCGTGATGGGACAGCGACGGTGCTTCATCTTTTCAGCCGGAAACACGGTGATCTGGAGAGGGACTACAACGATTTCCAGCTTACTCCTACACCGTATTCGCAGGGGAATGGGAATTATCGCGACGTGAATCAGAACCGACGGAATGATCTTTTCTTCAATCCAGATCTGGATGCGGACAATGTGCGGCATTTCTACAATCTGATCCAGCTGGACGGATTCAATCCCTTGGTGGTCAAGCCGACGTCTTTCCGGGTCTATGACCGGGACGGGCTGGAGCGTGTCTTGAGGGATCGACTGTCGGCGGCGATCGTGCCGGGAATCCGGTCACTGTTGGAGAAGCGTTTTCTTCCCGGTCATATGGTGTTGGCCTTGAGACGGTTAGGGTCCAGGTGGACACCGGCGCAGGAGCGGACATTCCTGGCGGATGTGCTGGCATGTTGCGAGAAGTACGAGGAGACGGATTACGGGCATGGATTCTGGACAGACCACTGGACCTATAACCTGGATCTCCTGGAAAATTTTCTGGCGGTGTTTCCGGAGAGACTCCGGGAGATTCTGTTGGAGGACCGCAGCTTCACGTTCTTCAACAATCCTTTCCGGGTACGACCTCGACGCGAGAAGTACGTGATCTGGGAAGGTCGGCCGATGCAGCTGGATGCGGTGGTGTGGGATGAAGAGAAGGCCGCCCTGATAGGCAGATATGCCGACACGCCCTACGAAGTGAGGACACGCTGGGGAGACGGGCAGATATACCGCACCACCCTCTTGAACAAACTGTTATGTCTGGTGCTCAACAAGCTGGCTTCTCTGGACCCGTCGGGTATCGGTGTGGAAATGGAGGCGGACAAGCCGAACTGGTACGACGCCCTTAATGGTCTGCCGGGACTCTTTGGTTCCAGTGTCTGTGAAACTCTGGAGATAAAGAGGCATATCCGGTTCCTACTGGGTGCCCTTCGCGGGATGGGGATCCGGAATACCGATCGCTTCGACACCTTCGCGGAACTGCGGACGTTCATGGCGGAAGTGGCGGATCTGCTGCGCCGCCATCTTGGTCGGAACTCGGGGGCGTCGTTGAACGATTTCGGCTTTTGGGATGAGGCTTCTTCGGCCAAGGAGCATTACCGGGAGCATACACGGATGGGAATCAGCGGCGAGGAAGTTGCGGTGAGCTTTGACGAAGTACGTGAGTTCCTGGAACTCGGGCTTGAGAAGGTGGAGCGCGGCATACGTAAGGCGTGGGATAGGAAAGTGGGGCTGCCGCGGACCTACTTCGTGCACGAGGTAGTCGAGTACGAGGAGGAGCGTATCGGTGAGGGGGATTCTCGGACGGTCCGTCGTAATGCACGCGGGATGCCCTGTTTCCGTCCCCTGCGATTCCGGGTGCGGCCTCTACCGCTTTTTCTTGAGGGCGTTGTGCACTACTTGAGGACTTGTGACGACACGAAGACGGCTCGCCGGATTTACGCCGCGGTCCGGCGCAGCGGCCTGTATGACCGCAAGCTCAGAATGTACAAGGTGAACGAGTCGCTGGAGGATGAACCTCTGGAGATCGGCCGCACGAGGACTTTTTCGCGGGGATGGTTAGAAAACGAGTCCATCTGGCTGCATATGGAGTACAAGTACATGCTGGAGCTGTTGCGGCGTGGTTGTCTCGAGGAGTTCTATAAGGATTTTGAAAAGGTGTTTGTGCCCTTTATGTCTGCGGCGACTTACGGCCGCAGCATCCTGGAAAACTCTTCCTTCATTGCGAGCAGTGCCAATCCGGATCGTACGGTTCACGGCCGTGGCTTTGTGGCCCGCCTGAGCGGTTCCACCGCCGAATTCATACACATCATGATGACGATGGCCTTGGGCCAACGGCCGTTCCGGTGCGAAGGAGGTGAAATCCTGTTTGATCCCCAGCCGGTATTGCACGCACGTCTCTTCACCCGCCGCGCGGAAAGAGCGACGTTGTGCCTGGGCGGGCAGGAACGCTCCGAATCTATTCCGTCGGCATCATTTGCGTTTGTTTTCCTGGGAACGGTGCTGATATGTTACCGTAACATGGCCCGCAGGAGCACCTTTGGGCCGCGGGCGGTGAAGCCGGTACGCTACGAGGTGCGGGAGCGTGACGGCAAGCGGAGGAAGATTGAGGGGCGGATATTGAGGGGGCCTGATGCGCTCAAGCTCCGGAACCGTGAATTTACCCGGGTAGACATATATCTGGAGTAGGGTTGCCAAGGGGGTGTTTCATGCCATGGGTTATCAAGGGTTCCTCGCCGCACGGGGTGAGAGACAGCAAGCCAGGCGCGCTGCGGCGCGGACGACCGATAGCTTATGATGGCCGTAGCTTTCTTATCAACGGCGAGCGCGTATTTCTGATCGGCGGGGAATTCCACTACTTCAGGGTTCCACACCAATTGTGGGAAGACCGTCTTGTGAAGATGAGGCGGGCGGGAGCCAACTTCGTGGCGAGTTACATTCCGTGGAACTGGCACGAACCGCGCGAAGGTCAAGAGATTTGGCATGGTGATCGTGATCTGGAGCGTTTCATCGCACTCTGCCGGAAGAACGGGCTATATGTCGTACTGAAACCCGGCCCGTACATTTGTGCCGAATGGGACTTCGGCGGCTATCCTGACTGGATCCTGGCCAAACGCGTTCCTCTGCGAGTGCTGGACTCCCGTCATTTGGCATACGTGCGCAGATGGTACCGCCGGGTGGCGGAAAAGACTGTGCCCCACCTGATTACCAACGGGGGCAACGTGATCTGCGTGCAGGTAGAGAACGAGTACGACCATCTGATGCGGCTGGGGCAGGAAAAGATATCCGTCGCCGAGGCGCAGGAGTACTTCGAGAGACTGGCCCGCTATATGGAAGAACTTGGAATAGACGTTCCCAAGTTCGCCAATGAGGCGGAATTTCTTCATGGAACGCGCATAATCGATACCCGCACCTACTACCCGAACGTTCCCTGGATCTGGATGTGGGAGTTCGGTTACTTCGACCGCAAGATTCTCAACGCGCGGCGCGGCCAGCCGGATTGCCCGACCATGATTCTCGAACTGCAGTCAGGGTGGTTTTCGCAATTCGGGCAGCCGTACTACCAGCCCCCGGTCGAATTGACTGAGGCGGTGTCCAAGAGCGTCTTGATGCTCGGAGCTTCTTTCCTCAACTACTACATGTTCGTCGGCGGAACCACGTTTCCGTTCTGGGGATGCCGCGGAGACTGTTCCGCTCATCCGCCGGGCCGTCTGGAGAGCGTGTCGAAGCCGATCGGAACGACGACTACCTACGACTTCGGCGGTTCCCCGGTGCGCGAATGGGGCCAGCCTATGGAAGGCAGGTATGATTTCATCCGCGCATTCGCCGGGTTTGTGCGTGACTATCAGCCCTTTGTCCTTGATTCCGAGCTCTCGGACGAAGTGGGGGTCCGGGCGGAGCCGGATACGGTCCTGATCGATAAGGAGAGCGCCGAGCCGGACAGGGAGCTGAAAGCGGCGGTGGGGAATTTCGCGGTACTGGTTAGGAAAAAGGGCAACCAGCATCTGGTCTGCGTGCGCAACCTGGCACACCGTCCGGTCAGCGTGGATCTCTTTTGGAGAAGATCTGGAAGGGATATTTTCAGGAAGCTGGAAGTCCGCGCGCGGGAAGCCCGGCTGTTGCCGGTGAACATGCTGGTCCCCGGAAGCCGCATAAGAATTGTGCGCTCGACCTCCGAGCTGCTTTTCGCCCGGCGTTGTCGCGGCAGCGTGATATTCGCACTTTATGGTAAACCCGGTCGCGGTTGCGAGACCATTCTCAACGTATCTCCGCGTCTGGTGAAGCCGCTGGCTGGCGAGGTGGAAGTGAAGGGAACCGGCCAGGCGCGACTGTCATATACCCACGAAGGAGTTCACGTAGTCTCCGTTCAGGGACAGATACTACTGTTGTTGGAGGACCGGCTGGCCGGAAAGGTGGAACACACGCCCAGCGGCGTGCTGATTGCCGACACGGAGTTTGTCCGCAAGATCGATTCAGACGGCCGGCGGGTGAGTCTCCAGGTGGAGGCCCGTCAGCCCTCACGGAATGTGCTTTACTTCGTTGCTCCGATGCGTCCCCGAACGGTGAAGATCGGTGGCAAGCCGGCGGAAATAAAGCGCGGGCGCGCACTGTGCCGGGTGGACTTCACGATCCGCCGTACCGCTGCGGTGCGCTTGCAATGGGCGGGTCCGTGGAAGGCGCGGGTGGACTTGCATGAGGTAGGAGATTTTGATGACGGGGACTGGACGGAGATCACGCTCCCCACGACACTGGAGGATCGCGGGCTGTTGGAGCATGGCTACGTTTGGTACCGGGGCGTAGTGGATTTGAAGTCGGTTCCCGAAGGAGCCGTACTTCAATACGGCGGCAACGACATAGATCATCAGTATGTATTTGTAAACGGCAGACTGATATGGGATGGCATTGCGTCACACATTGATCTGGACGTTCGGGACGTGCTGGTCAAAGGGAAAAACATCATCGCCGTGCTCTACCGCAATTTCTTTCACAACAAGGCGCACCCTTCCGAGGGGCCCTTGCTGAAGTACAGCGGGGTGAAGAAGCTGAAATTGCAGGGCACCGTCGGGGGAGAGATCGTGAGCTATTCCCTGGAAAAGTTGCGCGTGCGGCAAGGCCTAGGCGGGATTGTCGCTGGCTATCATCGGCCGGAGTATGATGATCGTGCTTGGATCGAACTGCCCTCGGCCCGCCGCGTGGTTCCCGGTGATGGTGCTCATGTCGTATGGCTGCGGCGGAAATTCTTCTGTCGCTTTTCCCGCAACCACCGCTGTGCAGTGAGATTGAGGATACCCGGGGGAGGCGACCGGTGCCTGATATACCTCAACGGGAAAGCTGTGGGCCATTACGAGTCGGTCGGCCCGCAGGCGGATTTCTATCTCCCGGAACCCCTTCTCCAGGAAGAGAATCTGTTGGCCATCACTCTGGAAGGACGCCGGCCCTGGCTGGAGCTTCCGGAGTTTGGCACCTACTTCGACTCGCGCATTGTGGACATCCATGCGGTCTTGTCCTGAGGCTTACACCTCCACGGCTGGATCATCGGGATGATTGGCGATGGATTTTTTCGGGGCGGCTATGTTAATGATTCCCGGGACTACGGGAGGTGGAGATGAACAACACGGGGACCGCAGCGATCCTGTGTTTGGCGGTGGCGGCACAGCTGGAGGGGACCGTCTGCGGTAATCAGCCTCCCCCTGTTGAAAAGACGAGCCTCACCGCTCTGGTGGAGCGTCTGGGAGAACATTTCGGCAAGGAGGGCCGGGAGAAGGGCGACCTGTTTCTGCGCTACGGGCTGATGGCCAGCCGTTCGGGAAGGTGGGTGCGTATATGGGCTGCTCCGATCGACTTGGCGCCGGATGCTCCGGTGGAATTCCTGTTGATCGGGCCGGAGAGCGGCCACGATTATGAGGCCCTGGCACGGTCTTTTGCACGGGCGGAGGATGTCCATGCCGCCCTGGAGTTTATCGGCGTGCCGGCGGGCCGGCCGGTGGATTACCGCAGTCTGTGCCTTTGGCCGAAAGGAGAGAGAGTGCGGGTCACCTATCGCTGGTCGGATGATAACCGTGTCTACTTCGCTGATCTGTTCACCAACCAAGTACGGGCGGAGACCCTCCTGCGGGACACTGGTACGGGACGACACTTGCCTCTCCAGGATTTTGCCTTCGTCGGTTCCAGATGGCTGCCGGACCCCGCGGAAGCAACTGGCCGGGTCTACGCGGCGGATGCGTTTGATCCCCAGGCAATCATTTCGGACTACAACGAGCCGCTCACGGTGCTGGATGTTCCCTACCGGGCGGTGGACAGTGAGGTCTATGGCACCCGCGTAGTGAATCCTGATGCAAGGCTGCCGGCCGATCGTCTTCTGGATATCCTGTTGGAGCCGACGTGGGAGATGGAAGGCCGGCGTGTGGTGGACCTCACCCTACAGGTGGTGCCCGGCGACCAGGATCTCGGTCTGGCCGGATTGAGTTACCGCGTCACGGGCGTTACTTTCGGACGGTTCCCGGAGGTCAGCACGTTGACGGACCTTCTGGCGCTGTTCGACAAGCTCGAATCTGCTGGGCACGATCTCTACTTGACCGTACAGCCCAGCCACTCGCTGCCGATCGGGCTGGTATCACGGTTCTACGTTTTTCTCTGGGGACTGACCGGCAGTCACCGTTTGCGCTTGGAAGCGCCTTTACCGGGAGACCTGTTCTGGAAAGCCTTCATGCCCCCACGGCGTCTCATGGAGCATTCCAGCCGAATTGTCCAGCCCTGGGAACTGTACCTTGGATACGGAAGGGACGGCGGGGTGACCGGAAGCCTTCAGCGGATTGTGGAGGATTGGGGTGAAGCCGGAATGGACGCTGAGCCCCGGCTGAGCACCAACCGCTTCCCGGTCACTGCCGAGGGGCATATCGCCGAGATCATGAAGTCCGATCCGTCAGCCTGCGCGCTCGTGCTGGTCTATTGCCCGGAGGAAATGGAATACGGTGAAATCCTGGGATTCATCAGTCCAATTCTTGCGGACCGGCCGACGGTTTATCTGGTTCCGCATCCCGGGGAGCGTCGAGAACCGTCCGAATGACGTGGGCCAGAGTTTCCCGAGTGTATGGCTTCTCCAGCAGGGGGATGTTTTGGGAGATTCCGGGAACCGCAGGTACCGGCCGATCGGTAAACCCTGAAACGTACATGACACGGAAGTCGCTTCTTATTTCACGAAGCTTTCTCACCAGTTCGTAGCCGCCCATGTGTGGCATCACCACATCGCTGATCACCAAATGGACCGGCTTGCGGTACTGACGGGCAATGACGATAGCCTCGGTTCCATTCCGGGCTTCCAGGACATGGTAGCCGAGAGAGCGTAGCATCCTTACCGTAAGGTGACGGACGGTGTCTTCGTCTTCGACTACCAGGACGGTCTCGTTCCCCCGAGGAAGAGAGCGGCAGCTCTCCACGATTTCCACCTGGGCTTCCGGTTCTTCGGATACCACGGGCAGGTAGACGTCAACGGCGGTGCCGCGTTCTGGTTCACTTTGGATCTCGATGTAGCCCGAAAGTTGCTTGACGATACTGTACACCGTTGTCAGACCAAGACCGGATCCCCGGCCACTCTCCTTAGTGGTGTAAAAGGGTTCGAAAACGTGCGCAAGGATGTCGGGAGGGATACCTTGGCCGGTATCGCTAACTCGCAGCCTTACATACCGCCCTGGTTCCACACCGATGCGCTGGTTGCAAAACTCTTCGTCGAGTTCGACTGCCGAGGTCTGGATGGTCA
>DTYT01000217.1 GCA_012961745.1 Kiritimatiellia bacterium
CGCGCTGGTGCCGCAGGCGGCGAGCAGCAGCACGACCGCGATCAGGACCCCCGCTAGGCGCATGGTTTCAAGCTAGCTCCAACGGCGATGAGATGGCTGATGGGCTCACGCCCGGTCCCCGGGCCGGACCCCGCGAACATCTGGGTGCCGTTCGGGGTAACCCCAACTACGCTCCACCCCGTGGCCGCGTGGCCGGTAGGAACCTCGGTGCGGAGGTTGAGGAAGGTGCTCTGAGTTACATTGCTACCTCGGCGTCGGATACGGCTATCTTGAAGGAGGCACCGTCCTCGGCCATGACCGTGAGCATCTTGGCCGCGAGCGCGTTACCGTTGCAGTTGTAAACGACCAGCACCAGGCCCTGCTTCTCCGCTATCCCGTCCGTGACGTTGACCGTATACGTCACGCTGAGGCCCGGAATAATACCACCCTTGTGGTACAGCCCGACGGAGACCGCGCCGGTTATGCCGCTGGTGTTGTAGTTGACGCCGAAAGAGATCGTTTCTGGAGTGCTTTCAGCCGCGTTGCACGCATAGAGGTTGGTCAGGTCGCTCGCCGTGAGGATGTAAACCTGTACTTCGTCGCCGGTGTCTGTGTCGTTGCCGTTGCAGTGCACGGCTACGTCGTAGGTGCCGCCGCCCGCGACCGCGAAGCTGAAGCTCGTGGCTCGTAAGGTAGACGGACGACGGCCAGCCGCTGCTGCCGGCGCGGTAGGCGGCGTGCGAAGAAGTGCCCGTGGCGGCGAGGTGACCGCAACGACCCCGAGTTCGACCCCACGCCCGGCAGGTGGCCGGCAGGAAACCCAGACCCGGACCGACATCCCCGACGGCCTTCCGGGGTATTCTTACCTCCCAGACCTAATGCACACGTTCAGATACCGCAATCTTGTGATACGTGCAGATGATCGGCATGAAGGTCGACCCCGCCGAGCCCCGGTCCGGAGGTTGCCCGACGCAGGCCAATGTGCATCGTGGAGAGCGTAAACTAGCCTACTTTGCGCCGATCGGCCGGCGCAACGGCACAGGAATGAGCCCAAGCCCAATGCATGATCGCGATGAACGGTGCAAAACGGCATCGGTGCGAGCAAAGATATGAGCGTAGTACGCTTATAGCCCCAAAGGTCGTAGGGGCTACTCGCCGGATCCGATGCGCCCGTCCAGCTCCGGCAGCTCGTCCAAGCTTTCGATCACGTAGTCCGGCCGCACGTCGGCCCAATCGAGATCACCGGGGCGGGTGACGCCGCTGAGGGACAGGATGCCCACGAGCCCTGCGCGGCGGGCCATCAGGATGTCGGTGCCCAGGCGGTCGCCCACCATGGCCACGCGCTCTGGTGGAAGCTCCAGCCGCTCGAGCGCTGCCCGCACGGTGTGGGGCGAGGGCTTGCCCACCACCGCCTCCACCCTCTTTCCGGTCGTGGCCTCAAGCGCGGCGATCACGGCCGCGGCGTCGGGGATCTCCCCCCCCTCGACCGGACAGGTGGGGTCGGGGTTGGTGGCCACGAAGCGCGCCCCCCGGCGGATGGCCTGGAAGGCGGTGTTGAGCTTGTCCCAGGTGCAGGTGCGGTCGAACGCCGCCACCACGAACTCGATGCGTTCGGGATCGTCGGTGAGCTCGAGTCCCGCAGCCTCCAGCTCGGCGAGCAGCGGCGGTTCCCCGATGGCGTAGACGCGCGCCTCTGGCCGCTCACGCGCCAGGTAACGCGCCATCACGTAGGAGGAGTGGATCACGTCGTCCTCGGTCGCGGGCACCCCCAGTCGGGTCAGTTTTTCGGAGTAGTCGGCGCGCGAATGCAGCGGCTTGTTTGAGAGGAAGACGATCTTTCGTCCCCGCCGGCGCAGCTCGGCGATGGCCCGGTCGGCCCCCGGGA
>DTYT01000218.1 GCA_012961745.1 Kiritimatiellia bacterium
AATCGAACCGGGGACACAAGGATTTTCAGTCCTCTGCTCTACCAACTGAGCTATCTCGCCACCGCGGAAAACAATATTAGGCCATCGGATTGGCCTGTCAATCGCCTTGCAGGGCCAGGATTCGGCCACCCCGCCGGCCAGTCAGCTTCCCCTCTTCCACTGTGAGTACGCCGTTGACGATCACCGCCTTGATACCCTGGGGGAAACGATGTGGCTCCCGATACGTGGCCCTGTCGCGGACCACTTCCCGCTCAATGATGCAGAGGTCGGCGAAAGCCCCGGAACGGACCCGTCCCCGATCCGTCAGACCGAAGTGGGCGGCGGGCAGGCCGGTCATCTTCCGGACCGCCTCGGCGAGGGGAAGCAGCCCGTCCAGACACATCCTCAGGAAACGTGGGAATGTGCCGTAAGCACGCGGGTGAGGATGATCATCTGCCAGCAGCCCTCGCGGGCTGCGCAGGGATGCATCCGTGCCGATACACACGTACGACAGGCGAAGGATCCTTTCAATGTCATCCTGTCGCAGGCCAGCGAAGACTGCCTGGGTCGCGAGCCGATCGGTAATCAGCAGATGGATTACTGTTTCGGCGGGTGACTTATCGAGCATCCCGGCAGCCTCCAGCAGGCTCTTGCCCCGAAAACGCCGATTGGCGGGGTCCACGGTGGTAGAGATGATAATTCTCTTGCAATCGCAAGTCTGGAGGTTCTTCTCCAGCTCCCGGGTTATGCGCGCCCGCCAGCGAGGATCCCAGAGCAGGTTGAGCTCGTGCTCCGGGCCGCGACTGAAGACATATTCCGGAAGGATGATGTCCAAGTCGCTGGCCGACGCAGTGTAGGGATAGGCGTCCGCCGCCACCCGGAGCCCATCGGCACGGTACCGCTCGATCGCCTGCAGTGCGCGGTCGAGTACGGCGGACGTTGCGCCTCCGCCGATCTTGAGATGGGATATTTCCAGGCATACGCCTGCCAGACTGGCCACGCGAAGCACCTCGGAGATCGACTCCGCCAAGCGGCCGGACTCGTTGCGTAGATGTACTGAATAGACACCCCCCCGCTCGGCAACCACGCGAGTGAGTTCAATCAGCTCCTCAACCGCAGCGTACCTGCCGGGGGGATAGGCCAGCCCGCTGCTGAGGCCCGCAGCCCCCTGATCCATGGCTTCCGCCAGCAGTCGCTGCATGCGGGCTAGTTCTGCGGCGTCGGCGGGCCGTGGATCATAGCCTGTCACGCATCCGCGGAGCGTGTTGTGCCCGACAAAGGGTCGCACGTTCACGGCCGGGCCGACATCCTCCAGCAGGCTGCGGTAGTCGGCAAATGTGCGCCATTTCCCGGGATATGTGAAGCGGCGCCAGTCGCCGGGCAACCGCGCCCGGCCGAGAAGAGGGGCCGCCGATGCGCCGCACTGGCCGATGACTTCGGTGGTGATACCTTGCATCACCTTGCTGGGCGACAACGGATCCAGCAGGAGATAGGCGTCGGAGTGCGAATGAGCGTCAATGAAGCCGGGACAGACCAAACAATCGCAGGCATCCACGGTGACCCGGGCTTCACCGGGCAGCTGTTTGGAAACTGCGCAGATCCGGTCTGCCCGGATCGCCACATCGGCGGTAAAAGGCGGCGCTCCGGTTCCATCCACCACGGTCCCGCCGCGAATGAGCATGTCCCACCGATGGCTGTGGTTCAGGGGCTGCATCTCAGCCGAGGGAAGTCGGCAGTCGTCCCCGGGGCTCCGCGGCCAGGCGCGCCGCTTCTTCTTCGAGGAGAACGGACACCCGTCGGCCCACCGATTCAAGGCGGTCGACAGTGAGTTGCGGGTCGGGAACAATGAATACTTCACCGGTACGACGGTGCTCGTAGACCAGGATCTTCAGGGAGTCCCGTCGTTGGATTTCCCTTTCCGCAAGGACCTTTTTCCGCTCCAGCATGATGGCCAGGACAAAAGACACCTCGGGATCTGCAGTGTCGCACTGCTGGATCAACCGCCGCAGCAGGGACTCGGCCACTTCACGGGGCACGACCGTGGGACGCGACGGTACCGGCGGGCGGTAGGTCCCGGTCCAGACACTGATGGCGTTTTGTCGGTGCTCATCTCGGGCACAGCCGATGCAGAAGTCGGTGCGGTAGTAGCCCCCCTGTCCCTGATCCAAGCGCGACAGGATCTTTTGCCCGTCGGTGAAGCGGCGTGAGCAGGCCGCACAGGCGGGCCCCGGTCCCTTGATGTCCCAGCAGTCTTCCCGGTTCATGAGCAGCGGCTGTTTTCCCGAATCATTCCGGCCCACGCGCGGTCGGGATAGCGTTCTTCCATTTACCGGGTGATTCTCGTACATTGGAGTTCCACCCGGGCTTCCCAGCAACGGCACCGTCCCGTCCAGGCATGTGGAACCATGACCAGACCGTCATCAAACAGGATACCACAGGAGGTATAAAATCGCAGGACTTCATCGGCATTTCCATCGAGGCCCTTGAGAGGGGGGCCGAGGAGGGGGCTTGGACGAAGCTTTCCGGTCTGCCCGTATCGGCGGAATTCCCCCAGGCGGAAAAGGAACCTCGAACCGGGTGCGAGGATCGGGGCCGACACGAGGCCCGGGGATTCCCGTCTCCGGGAGGGTCGGCAGTCCATGGCTACTGCCCGCCGATGGTTCCCGGCTCGACGGAGTCACCGCGGCCCAGGCAGGTCAGCAGATCTGCGCCCACGATTTCCAGATCGCTTAGCAGGCGGCTGCCCCGGTTGCGAAAGTAGGCGTAACACATCATCGCCGGGATTGCCACCAGAAGTGCGGCGGCAGTGGTCACCAGGGCCTGGGAGACCCCCGCCGCCACCACGATGGGATTGGCCCGGGCCACGTCCAGGGCCACGGCTTGGAAAGCCCGCAGCATACCCATCACCGTGCCCAGCAGACCGATGACGGGCGCCATTACGGCAATATCTACGAGGTACCGGACGCGGTCTTGCAGCCTGACGGCCTGCCGGGAGCTTTCGCGCTCCACTATTTCCTTGAGGATGCCAGCATCCGGGGGTGACGCGCGGCGGCAGTAGTCAATGGCAACGCGCGCAATAGACGCTGCCGGACTGGGGTCGTTCTGACACAGGACGGCCGCCTCGTCGATGCGGCGGGATTGCAGCAGCCGGTGAAGTTCCATGAGCAACTTGCGGTGCGCAATTCTTTCCCGGCGCAGGGAGAGAAGGATACAGAGTACCAGCGTCAGGCCGATGATCGAAAGGGCGCCGAGCATGTACATCAGCCAACCGCCGGTCTGCACGATGTCCCACGGGCTCATGGTCTGCTGCAGCGGTCCGGCAGGCACGGCCGGGGCCACGGCAACTGCCGGCGTCATTTCCATTGCATTCCACCTGCTACCGGGATACTGGATCCATCGGCATACCGATGACCTTACATCCCCAAGTACAGACTTGTTTACTGTTGCCGGAGAATGGGTGAATGCTGCCAGAAGTAACCCCACCCGCTTGCCAGCGTAATCATCACCGCGGCCAGGCCGAGGCCGTAACAGACATAGGAGAATCCCATCCGGTAGTCCGCCAGCACCGCCGGATAGTATACCGCCACCACATCGTCCCGGACGGCCAGTCCCAGCATGATGGCGACAATGGTGACCACCTGCCAGCCGGTCTTGTGCTTGCCCCATCGGCCGGCCGGAATAATGTGCCCGCGATAGGCGGCCAGCAGACGCAATCCGGTGACCAGAAATTCGCGTCCGATAACCAGGACCACCATCCAGGCCGGGAGCAACTGGAGTTCGACGAAACTGACAAAGGCGGCGCAGATCAGGATCTTGTCCGTCAACGGGTCCATGAAGACACCGAACGGGGTGCTCCCGTAGTACTTTCGTGCCAGATACCCATCGAGATAGTCGGTAGTACCGGCAATGATGAACATCAGTAGAGCGGAAGTCCGGGCCAAGGTGAAATCCACTGAGAGAAAGAACATGATCAGGCCGGCGAAAAACAGCCGGCTGAGAGTGAGAGCGTCTGGCAGCCGGATCCTGGTCATGATCCCACGGGCCGAGATTTTGGCGGCCGCCTTTCGGGCAGGTCAAGAACCATTATGCGGGATGCGCGCAACGGGTGGGTTTTCTTTTTCCTCAATGTAAGGTTGGGGAGGTTCTTCAATGTAGCGGGGGATACCGGCCGGGCTTCGGGACGTGGCTGGCGGGACGTTCGGACGGGAACACAGGTGCAGACCCAGCAGCATAACCAGCGTGGCCGTGACCAACCCGGTCACCAGGGGCGCCCGTCTGGGACGTTCGCCGGGAAAGCTGCTGAACCACCGCCGGAGATTCTCGAGTGCTTTCTGGGCCAGATCGCGGTGTTCCAAGCCGGCGGCTTCCGGCAGGATGGCGCCGTGGGCCTCTCGCACCTGCTCGGTCATGTACCGTTCGGTGAGCGGGCGGTGGTCCAGACCGAGATACTGCGCGTAGAGTTTGATGAACGCTCTGGCGTAAGCCGGGGCCGGGAAACGGTCGAATTCGTCGTTTTCGAGGGCCTCTACTTTGTGGATAGTGATGTGCAACGCGTCCGCTGCCTGGCGCAGCGAAATCCCTTTGCGTTCCCGTTCTCGACGTAGGACGGCACCAATGGATCCGCCGCCTCCGGCCGTGGTGCTGTCCGGTGGCGTGGTCCGCGGCGTTTCTTCTGGTCTATCAGGATTCACCGCCGGTCATCTCCCCCTGCTGGGCGGATCGCCGCGGGCCCTCCGCATCCGCGATGAGAATCTCGCGCGGCTCCGCCCCGCGGGGCGGCCCCACTATACCCCGCTGCTCAAGAATGTCCATGACGCGCGCGGCGCGGGTGTAGCCGATACGAAGACGGCGTTGCAATGCCGAGGTGGATGCGCGGCGGGTCTGCAGAATGATCTCCACCGCCTTCTCGATCAGTTCTTCGTCTTCCTCCGCCTCCTGGTCGACCGGTGCCTTCTGCATCTTTTCGGTTATGGCGGTTTCGTAGCGTGGTTTGCCTTGCTGCTTGTAGAATTCGACGATACGCGCGATTTCATCGTCTTTGCTGAGAGTTCCCTGAGCGCGGACCAGTTTGCTGCTTCCGGGAGGGAGGAAGAGCATGTCGCCGCGG
>DTYT01000219.1 GCA_012961745.1 Kiritimatiellia bacterium
AACTTGGCAACCGCTGCTCGGGGCGTAGATTTAGACATCTGGCCTCCAGTGTTGGAGTACACCTCGGTATCCAGAACCAGCGCATTCACATTGCGACCGGAAGCCAGCACATGGTCAAGACCGCCGTAGCCGATGTCATAGGCCCACCCGTCTCCACCCACCAGCCATACGGAGCGGGAGATGAGTGCGTCCGCTACGCTTGCCAGGAGTTTGGCTTCTGGGGCGTTGACTTTCGCGAGCCTGTTTTTCAGCTGGGCCACGCGGGCGCGCTGGGCGGCGATTTCGGCCTCGGAGACCTGCGCGGATTGAATCAGCGCCTCTGCGAGGTCCTCTCCGATTTGCGGAGCCAGTTTGCGCAGCAACTCCTCGGCCCACTCGCGGTGCTTGTCGGTGGTTAGCCGGAAACCGAATCCAAACTCAGCGTTGTCTTCAAAGAGGGAATTGGACCAAGTGGGTCCTCGGCCTTGGCGGTTGATGCTCCAAGGTGTAGTGGGAAGATTGCCCCCATAGATGGAAGCGCAGCCGGTTGCATTAGCGATCATAGCCCGATCCCCGAAGAGCTGGCTCATCAGTTTGAGATAGGGGGTCTCCCCGCATCCCGCACAGGCACCAGAAAACTCGAAAAGTGGCTCGGCAAACTGGACCCCTTTCACAGTGCTGAGGTCGAGTTTGCTCCGGTCGGGCGGGGGCAGCTTGCCTTGGAAGAATTCCCAGCAGGCCTTTTCCCTTTCCAAAATGGGGATCTTGTCCACCATATCCACGGCCTTGTGACCTTCCCGTTTCTTGTCTTTTACAGGACACATCTCCACGCACAGGCCGCACCCGGTGCAGTCTTCTGGACTGACCTGTATGGTGAAACGCGTGCCGGGCTCCACGTCTTTGCCCTTGAGGGGGACGGACTTGAATCCTGGCGGGGCATTTGAGATGGCCTGCTCAGGATAGAACTTGGCCCGGATGCAGGCGTGAGGACACACGAAAGAACACATTCCACACTGGATACATATCTCGGGATCCCATTGGGGAATGGTCAATGCGATGTTGCGTTTTTCCCAGCGGGTGGTCCCGGTCGGCCACGTTCCGTCCGCGGGGAATACACTTACCGGCGGATCGTCTCCGCGGCCCCGGATTATCTCCGCGGTGACATTTTGCACGAATTGTGGTGCTCCCGCGGGTACCGGCGGTCGCATTTGGATGTCGCTGGTGGCGCGGTCAGGAACCTTGACCTCGTGAAGGTGGGATAAGGTTGCATCCACCGCCGTGAAATTCATTTTGACGATGTCACGGCCTTTTCTTCCGTAGGTTTTTTCGATGGCGGCCTTGATCTTCCGGATCGCCTCTTCCTTTGGCAGGATGCCGGAGATCGCAAAGAAGCAGGTCTGCATCACGGTGTTGATTCGATTGCCTATGCCAGCTTCTCGGGCGACCCGGTAAGCGTCGATGACATAGAACCGGAGCTTCTTGCGAATGATCTGTTCCTGGACCTGCCGCGGCAGCCGGTCCCACACTTCATCCGGTCCGAAGGGGCTGTTCAGGAGGAATGTTCCACCTTCCTGAGCGTACCGCAGCATGTCGATCTGTTCCACGAACACGAACTGGTGGCAGGCGATGAAATTGGCCGACTGAATGAGGTAGGTGGAACGTATCGGATCGGTTCCGAAGCGCAGATGCGATACAGTACGCGCTCCGGCCTTCTTGGAATCATACACGAAATAGCCTTGGGCGTAATTATCGGTTTCTTCACCGATGATCTTGATGGAGTTCTTGTTGGCTCCAACGGTGCCATCCGCACCCAGTCCAAAAAACATTGCCCGGTGAACGGTTCCCGGTTCAATGGCGAAAGCCGGATCGTAATCAAGACTCGTACCGGAAACGTCGTCGGTAATGCCCACGGTGAAATGATTCTTGGGCCGACTCTTCTTCAATTCGTCGAGCACCGCCTTGACCATTGCCGGGGTGAATTCCTTGGACGACAACCCGTAGCGACCGCCTACGATCACAGGCTTCTGCCCGGTAGCCATGGTCCCTTCAGCGGCTGCCTGATCGAACGCCGCCACAACGTCCTTGTACAACGGTTCGCCTTGGCTGCCGGGTTCCTTGGTGCGGTCCAACACCGCGATAGCCTTGGTAGAAGGAGGGATGGCAACCATAAGGTGCCGCATGGAGAACGGGCGGTACAAGTGGACATTGATGATCCCGACTTTCTCGCCCCCTCGAACGAGGTGCTCCGCGGTTTCGATCGCGGCTTGGGCTCCGGAACCCATCAGGATCACAACCCGCTCGGCGTCGGGAGCACCGTGATAGTCGAACAGTGAATAGGTTCGTCCGGTGACCTCAGCGAAGCGGGTCATCGCGTTCTGCACGATCTCAGGGACGCGCTGATAGTAGGGATTGACCGTCTCGCGGTTCTGGAAGAACACGTCCGGATTCTGTGCGGTGCCACGCAGAACCGGGCGTTCCGGATTCAGGGCGCGCTGCCGGTGCTGAAGGACGAAGTCCTCGTTGATCACTGCGCGTATCTGTTCATCTTCGACAAGCTGAATCTTGGTGACTTCGTGGGAGGTGCGGAAGCCGTCGAAGAAGTGCAGGAAGGGGACCCGGGATTCGAGTGTAGCCGCATGTGCAATCAGCGCCATGTCCATGGCTTCTTGAACCGAGGAGGAGGCCAACAGGGCGAATCCGGTCTGACGGGTGGCCATCACGTCGGAGTGATCGCCGAAGATGGACAGTGCGTGCGTAGCAACCGTTCGCGCCGAAACGTGGAAAACGGCAGGAGTGAGCTCCCCGGCCATCTTGTACATGTTGGGTATCATGAGCAGGAGGCCCTGAGACGCGGTGAAGGTACTGGTCAGCGCTCCGGCCTGCGCCGCCCCGTGCACCGATCCGCTGGCGCCTCCCTCGGACTGGAGCTCCACTACATGCGGAATTGTACCCCAGATGTTGGTCCGGCCCTGTGCCGACCATTCATCGGCATGCTCGCCCATGGGTGAAGAGGGGGTGATGGGGTATATGGCGCAGACTTCGCTGAGCTTGTGGGCAATATGGGCGGCGGCCTCGTTGCCGTCGATCACAACCCATGTTCCAGGACTTTTTTTCATCCAACCATCTCCTCGTTCCTGGTCTGCTTTCAGCGGCAAGACAAAAGACAACCAACATCTTACCACCGTACACGCAGCTCCGCTAATATCAATCCCCAATTTTCCTGAGCAGGACTCCGCCCGGTGAACGCGGAATTGTGGGGGTCGGTCTTGTTTCAACAGGTGCCTACGCGGTAGGCTGGTACCGCGAGGCCACGAACCGTGTGAGGAGGAACACATGAACAACCGGATTATGGTAGGGATAAGAACGAAGATGCTTCTGTGTACGGTGCTTCTGGGATGGCCGCCGAGGCTTCCCGCGGCAGCTGAGTCTCCCGCAGGTACCCGGGACCGGGAGGCCGAACGAATCAAGGAGGCGATCGTCAAAGTATTCGCTGTGCAGAATCCTCCCGACTACTACGAGCCGTGGAGTATGCGCGGTATGCGCTCCGTATCGGGATCCGGGTGCCTCATCCGAAAACGAAGGATTCTCACCAACGCCCATGTGATCAGCGACCGGACCTTTATCCTGGTGAGGCGTTTCGGACAGACCCGGAAGTTTCGGGCTGGGGTGCTGGCCGTCTCGCACGAGGCTGATCTTGCACTGCTGACGGTGGCGGACGACGAGTTTTGGGAAGGGGTTCGCCCGCTGGAGGTAGGGTTTTTGCCCGACCCGCACACCGAAATCGCAGTGTATGGTTTTCCGTTGGGCGGAGATTATCTGAGTGTCACCAAGGGGGTGATTTCCCGGATCGAGCATCGGACCTATACCCACAGCTCGTGTTTCCTGCTGGCGGCGCAGATAGACGCCGCCATCAACCCGGGCAACAGCGGGGGACCCGCCGTCGCTGACGGCAAAGTGGTGGGGGTGGTCATGCAAGGGATGCCTTCGGCAGAAAACATAGGCTACATCGTGCCTTCACCGGTGATTCGGCATTTCCTGCAAGATGTAAGGGATGGAACGTATGACGGATTCCCCAGCTTGGGGTTGGTGCTGCAGGAGACCGAGAACCGCGACATGAAGCGCTACTTCGGGATGCCCCCGGAAGGCGAGGGGGTTTTGGTGCTGAAGGTCGCGCCGGGGTCGCCAGCCGACGGGGTGATACGCCCCGGCGACATTCTCCTTGAGGTTGATGGATGCCCGGTGGCCGAGGATGGAACGGTAGAGTTCCAACATCACCAGAGGACAAGTGTGGCCTATTGCATTCAGCGCCATCAAATCGGTGACACGATTCCGGTGAAGCTGTGGCGGAAGGGGGAGCGGATAGAGGTTGAAGTGGTACTTTCTCGGCCGATGCAGGATGATTGGCTGATCCCGAACCAGCGCTACGACGTACTGCCGACCTACTATATCTACGGCGGGCTGGTTTTCATGCCGCTGACGCGCAACTACCTGATGTCCTGGGGCCCGAATTGGTTCAATAACGCCCCCAAGGAGTTGGTGGCCATGCTTTCCGACAACCTGCGGCGGCCCGAGCGCGATGAGGTGGTGCTGATGACCAAGGTGCTTGCCAGCTCGGTGAACGAGGGTTACCACAAGTGGAACAACTGGGTGGTAGAAAAGGTGAACGGTGTCCCGGTCCGTAATCTCCGACACCTCGTGGAGTTGGTTGAGGGCTCAAGACAGATGTTTGTGGTGTTTGAGAACGATAAACGGCAGAAAATCATACTGGACCGGAGCAAAGCCATCGAGGCGACACCGGAGATCCTGAAGACTTATCACATTCCGGCGGACCGTTCTCCGGACTTGAGGAAACCCGGTCTCACGGAGGTCTCGGCCAGAGATGCGGCCGCTGAGGGGGTAGAGGGAGGGGAAGGGTAGGGGGGGAGTCCCGCGACTCCGAATCTTGACGGGCATGGACGCGCGGGTACAGGATGAGATCGTATGGGGTTCGTATTGACAGTTCGCCGCGGGAGATCGGTCGTGTTCCTGCTGACCGCGGCGCTGCTGGCGGTGTACGCGTGGCCGCGGGTCATCGTCCGACTGCTGGGAGCGGCCTCTCCATGGTCAAGCTATCTTTACCAGTATGGCATGGGGCTGATCGTTTTTCTGGCAGGAGTCGCCGTGATTCTCCGCGCGGATGCCTGCCGGCCGGGCCGGGGCCGGGAGGGTTTCTGGCTGGTGATACTTTTTGCCGGGTTCGTGTTTTTTGCGGCATTGCATGCGCTCTGGATCCTGGTCGCTGTGGGCATACCGTATCTCGGCGAGTGCCGGTGACGAGACAGTGCAAAGTTTCTCCCAGATCGTAGCCATCAATCTTTCCGGGTCGGCGGTCATGGTGGTGGCGGTTGTGGTTCTGGGTTACTTCATGGCTATTCTGCTTTTCGGCACCTATTTTTCTCGTTTCAGCCGGACGATAAACGACTATTTCTTCAGCGGTCAGCGCTTTGCCTGGTGGCTGGCGGCGGCCAGCATGGTGGCTACGGGCATCGGATCCTACAGCTACCTGAAGTACTCCGAGCAGGGATACAATACCGGGATGAGTAGCACGATGACTTACACCAACGACTGGTTTATTGTGCCTTTCTTCATGTTCGGCTGGCTGCCGGTAATCTATTTCAACCGGATTCGTTCCATCCCGGAATATTTCGAGAGACGTTTCAACCGCACGGCGCGTTACATCGCGGTGGTCATCCTGCTGGCCTACATGTTCTTCTACATCGGATACAATCTTTTCACGATCGGTGTCGCTCTACAGGGAATGTTCGGGATTCCTCAGCTCTACTCGGTCCCGCTGGTGGCGCTTTTCCTCGGCGTGTACGTCAGTTTTGGGGGGCAGACGGCGGTGATATTCACGGATCTGGTGCAGGGGATCATGCTGTACCTTGCCGGGGCAATCGCGATCATCGCCGGAGTAGTAGCGCTGGGGGGACTGGACCAATGGTGGGCCTACCTGCCGGTGGCGCATAGGCTGCCCTTCGTGCACCTCACTGCTGACCCCAAGTTCAATACAGTGGGCCTCTTCTGGGGAGAAGCATTGGCCGGCAGCATTGCGTTCAGCTTTATGAATCAGGGATTCATCATGCGATACCTGGCTCTCAAGAGTGTCCATGAGGGACGCAAGGCCTGCCTTTTCAATGTCGTGGTCACCCTGCCACTGTCAGCAGTGGTGGTAGGTGCCGTGGGCTGGATCGCGCGCTCGTTGGTAGTGAAACAGGCTTGTGCCGGGGGGGTACTCCCCGGGCTTCAACCCGTGCATATCGAGAACAGCTTTCACACCTTCATAGTCGTCTGCTGGGAGGTCCTCAGGCACAACCCTTGGCTCTTCGGCTTTGTCATTGCAGCGCTGACCGCCGCCCTCATGTCAACTATAGATACACTGATCAACGCATGCGCCGCCATAGGGATCTACGACATATACCGGCCACTGATCCGGCCGCGTGCCAGTGAACGCCACTATCTGCGTGCCGCCCGCGTGGCCTCAGCCGTGGCGACCGTGGTCGGCGTGTTGCTGGTGATCTGGTTCAACCGGCAAAAGGGAACGCTTATGTCGATGCACTACCGGGGGATCATGATTATTATCCCCTCGATCGTGACCGCACTGTTCTTGGGGGTGTTCTGGAAAGACTTTACGGCGCGTGGCGCGTGTACGGCCATGATTACGGGAAGCGGGATTACCATCCTTTCACTATTCTACCCGGAGCTGATACGACCGTTGGCGGCTTTCGTCGGGGGGGCGCAGAACCAGAGCTTCATCTACATGCGGGCCCTGCTCGGCATGGTAGTGACTGCGGCCGTGGGCGTGGCCGTTTCACTAGCCGAGCGGCGGGGCAGTGCAAAAGATGTTGCCGGGCTGACGGTGGGCACGCTCCAGCAGGCAATGCGGAGCTACAAGGGCGGGGATCCCAACCATCACGTGGGACGGATAGCCCGGAAACTCCGCGTGGAGATCGATGAATCGCTGCCAGCGGGGACGGTCGCGGTCTCGGCGTCGGTGATGGACCGGGTGGCAGGGGATCCCGGTGACATTGTGTACGTGTGCGATGCGCGATGGTATCTGGGGGGACTGAGGTCGGACCACTTACGTTTGCTGGAGCCCCACCAGCAGGGTGAAGACACGGCCCTTATGTCTTCACAGACCATACGCGACGCCTTTCTCCTGGCTGATCGTCCGGTAAGCCTTGAAAAGATTATTTGAATCGCCGACTATGGCGGGGCATCCGTGGTGTCCCGGATTGGTTCCGGAGAGCAGTTGGGAGGTTGCCAATGAGATTCAGCAAAGCGACCGCTGATGTATTTATCCCGGACGATTCCCCTTTGGACGAGGCGCTCGATCGTGTGACTCATCTGGGTATTGCCGCCCATCCCGACGACCTGGAACTGATGGCCCTGCACGGTATCCTGCATTGCCTGGAGACACCGGACGACTGGTTCGGGGCGGTGATCTCTACCGGTGGGGGGGGCGGGCCGGAGGCGGGTCGGTATCGGACGGAACCCGAGGCGCGACTGAAGGAAATCCGGCGCCGGGAACAGAATCTCGCGGGGCTCATAGGCCGCTATTCGGTCGTGATACATTTGGACTTCGACAGCAGGGAACTTTTGGGAGGTGAAGGGCGGGCATTGCTAGCAGCCGACATTACCCGTATCGCCGCCGC
>DTYT01000220.1 GCA_012961745.1 Kiritimatiellia bacterium
CGAACCCACGGTTCCGGTTGTGGCCGGAACACGCGATTTCGAGTCGCGCGCATTCATCCACTCTGCCACCCCTCCGTGGCCGAATGCCTTGTTCCCCTGGCGGCCCCCGTCACGAGTGAGGCGGGGGCAGTTTATTCCGGCTGCAACGAGGATACAAGTTCGATGGGCTTCCGGCATATGCCTAATCCGGAACGTGCGGACAAGGACTCCATTTAAGCTTCCGTGTTGATACGGGACTACGAGGGGCTATATTCTAAGACTACGTTTAGTCCGATGCGGAACGGTCGGAAAAAAGCAAGTTGTGCCCCTCGCCCGGTAAAGGTCGGGCGGTCTGGTCGGATCCGGAAGTCAACTCCCACGTGGAAAGGAGCTATCCCATGACTACCCAGCGGCACCAGGTATACAAATGCGAGAAATGTGGAAACGTAGTGGCGATTCTCCACAGCGGTGCGCCCTCGCTGGTATGCTGTGGGGAACCTATGAAACTGCTTGAGGAGCATACCGCCGACTCCACGGTCGAGAAGCATGTTCCAGTGGTGGAAAAGAGTGAGGCGGGCGTGACGGTCAAGGTGGGAAGCGTGGCCCATCCGATGGAGTCGGCTCACTACATTGAATGGATTGAGGTAGTGTGTGGCGGGCGCGAGTTCCGCGCATATCTAGAGCCCGGTGTTGCACCAGTCGCCGAGTTTCCCGTGCGCCCGGAGGAGATCTCCATGGTGCGCGAGTACTGTAACGTCCACGGGTTGTGGAAAGCGTAGGCGACGACGCCGGGGCACGAAGCACGCAAGGAGTGACCGGATGAAGATGTTGAACTTCAGTGCCGACGAACTGCTGGCGGTAGCCGAGGAGATCGAGCGCAACGGATACATCTTTTACAGTAAGGCTGCCGAGGCGGCTTCCGATCCCTCGGTGGGCGCCATGCTGCGGCAGCTCGCGGAATGGGAAGAACAACACTACGAGATTTTTCGTGCCATGCGGGCCGGACTCGGCGAGCGCGAGAAGGAGCGCACGGTCTTCGATCCGTTCGACGAGATCGGCCTCTATCTCAAGGCTTACGCTTCGGGCAAGATCATCCGGGCGGATTGGGATCCGGAGTCCAAGGCCGCGGGGTTGAAGGGGCTCGCGGATGTCCTGGATTTCGCGCTGGCGATCGAGAAGGACTCGGTGGTGTATTATACCGGGATGCGGCAGCTGGTCCCCCGTGGGTTAGGGAAGGACAAAATCGACCGCATTATCGAGGAAGAAATGAAGCATGTAGCAATTATTGCCTCGCGTATGGCCGGGCTGGATTACTGAGGCTGGTCTGGAAGGGAGGTGCCCATGGCGGCCGCTGCATACGAGGCGGTGCCGGTGGCCGAGGACGTGTACTGGGTGGGGGCGGTCGACTGGGAGCTGCGCAATTTTCACGGGTACTCTACTCACCGGGGTAGTACCTACAATGCCTACCTGATCCTGGACGAGAAAGTCACTCTGGTTGACACGGTCAAGAGGCCCTTTTTCCCGGTGATGATGGAGCGCATTGCATCGGTTGTCGATCCGGGTGCCGTCCGGTATGTGA
The DNA here is from genome assembly GCA_012961745.1 of Kiritimatiellia bacterium. Taxonomy (GTDB): domain Bacteria; phylum Verrucomicrobiota; class Kiritimatiellia; order B70-G9; family B70-G9; genus B70-G9. The sequence goes on from DTYT01000220.1 coordinate 1,559, forward strand.
TTTCCAACCATGCGGAAATGGATCACTCCGGCTCCTTGTCCGATTTCGTGAGCAGTGCACGGCCGGAGCGCATCCTTGCGTCGGCCAGGGGGGTGGAGGCGCTACGCGATCATTTTCACTGGTCGGTGGAAGTGGAGGCCGTCGCGGAAGGCACCCGATTATCTTTGGGCCGGCTGTCGCTGTCCTTTTTTGAGGCGAGCATGCTTCATTGGCCGGAGAGCATGTTCACCTATCTGCCGGAGCGTAGACTCCTTTTCTCTCAGGATGCCTTCGGGATGCATCTGGCGACGAGGAACCTGTTCTGGGACGAGAACGACCCGGCCATACTTCGATGGGAAGCCGCCGCCTATTATGCGAACATATTGATGCCCTATTCTCGCCTGGTGACACGGAAGCTGGAGCAGATCAAAGGATTGGGGGTGGAGCTCATAGCACCGGATCACGGTCCGGTCTGGCGGGATGAAGGTGTGGGCCGCATACTGGAATGGTATCGGCGCTGGTCTTCGCGCCAGGTGAGGGAAGCCGCAACGGTGGTGTATGACACCATGTGGGGGAGTACGGCCAGGATGGCGGATGCGATCGTAGACGGACTCAGCGGGGGTGGGTTGGAGGTTGAAGTATGCCCCCTGGCGGGTAGCGACCGTTCGGATGTGGCCACCGCCTGTGTGGAAGCCGCCGCGCTGGTGGTCGGGTCGCCCACTTTGAACGGGGGGGTCTTCCCGCGAATTGCGGATGTACTGAGTTATCTGGAGGGACTCAAACCGCCGGTCCGGGTTGGCGCGGCCTTTGGCTCCTACGGATGGGCGGAGGGGGCGACCGGCCAGATCGGGGCCTCTCTTGAGAGGATGGGGGTGCGCGTGGTGGGCAGCCCCCTGACGTTGAGATACGTTCCGGGTCCGGAGGGGTTGGCGCAGTGCGTGCAATTCGGGCGGAAGCTCGCCGGGGAGGTAAAGAAGGAGTTGGACGAGGGCCGATGAACCTGGATGCGTTATTTTGTTTGACCTACGGTATCTACGTGGTGAGTTCACGGGCCGGGCAACGCCTGGGGGGATTGATCTGCAATACGGTCATCCAGGTGACCGCAGAGCCGCCCCGTTTGGCGGTGGTGATGAACCGGCGCCACTACACACATGAACTGGCCGGCTCGGCAGGCCGGGTGAGTGTCGCCGTTCTTTCAGAGGATGCTCCCCTGAAGTTCATTGGCAGGTTCGGATTCCGGTCCGGTCGGGATTTCGACAAGTATGCGGATATCGCGTACGGCACTTTGCCCTCCGGCTGTCCCTATCCCCGGGATTTCGTCTTGGCGGCATTCGATCTGGCGGTGGAACGGGCGGTTCCCGTTGCGTCGCACATGCTTTTTGTCTGCCTGCTTGAGGAGGCGCTCATCCTGGGAGAGGGACGGCCTATGACCTATGCCTACTACCGGGAGGTTTTGAGGGGGAAGACGCCACCGACCGCCCCGTCTTATGTTTCACCCGCAGGTAGTGGAAAAGAGCAACCCCCAGAAGGAGAAACGGGCCGGTGAAGAAGTACAAGTGCGAGGTCTGCGGATATATTTATGATCCGCAGCAGGGCGATCCGGACAGTAATGTAGCCCCCGGGACAGCCTTCGAGGATCTGCCGGACGATTGGGTCTGTCCGGTATGTGGCGTGGGGAAGGAGGAGTTCAGTCCGGTGGCTGAGTGAGCAGCCCTTGCAAAGACGGCGGGCGATCAAGAGCGGAGACGGTATGGCGGGAAAGTTGCAAGCCAGCCCGTACGATGGCCGTGGAGGCTTGCGGGGCGCGGAGAAATCGCCATGGCGAGCATACTCATAGTGGATGACGACCAGCCGGTTCTCACGACTCTGGAAATACTGCTGCGTAGCGAAGGCCACGAAGTCCGCGCGTTCGAGGCCGCCGCGGAAGCCAACGATGCATTGTGGTCCGGTGAGCCGTTGGATCTGGTGATCACTGACTTGCGCATGTCGCCGATCGACGGCATACAATTCATCGACGTGGTCAATGAGGCCCGGCCGGATGTTCCGATTCTGGTGGTTTCGGCGTACCTGGACGAACCGGCCATCGCCGAGGTAGAACGCAGAGGGTGTGCCGGATATGTGAAGAAGCCGTTCACTATGGAGGAGATCCTGACGGCGGTCTACCGGATACTCCGGCCGGAGAAGAAGTCCTGATCACATTGTCTGGGGAAGGGAAAAAATGTCTAGGATCATGATTATCGACGATGATGAAGATGTCCTGACGACCCTGCGCGTGCTGCTGAAATCGGAAGGGCATACGGTCATTCCCATGACCGATGGACTGGAAGCCATGGAGCACCTTCGTTCTCTGGAAAGAATAGATCTGCTTCTGGTGGATCTTCGCATGGCCCCGGTTGACGGCATGGAGCTCATTCGTACGGCCCGGGAGACACGGCCCGACATGCCGGTGGTGGTAGTGTCGGCATACTTGGACGATAATAGCATCAGACGTATCCAGCAGATGGGCTGCAAAGGGTACATCCACAAACCTTTCACCGCCGAAAAGGTGGTCGAGCAGGTGCAGTCGATTCTGGCGGAGACCGGGCAGCTTTACCTGGGCGACGAGGAGCCGCCCCCCGCCTGACGTTCTCGGCAGCATCATTTGCGCCTTTTGATGGCCGCCGCAAAGACTCCGTCGGTCTGGGTCTCCGGGGGGAAGGTGCTCGCGATTTTCTCCAGGGCAAAATCGGGGTGTGCGGCGAGGAATCTTTCCACCATCTTTTCATTTTCTTCCGCCTCCAGGCTACAGGTGCTGTAGACCAGCCTGCCGCCGGGAGCCACGGTTCGAGCCGCTGCTTCCAGCAGTCGTTCCTGCAGGAGCATGGTCCTGCGCAAACGCGATTCCGACCACGACCATTTCACATCGGGGTGCTTCCGGATCACCCCGGTGTTCGTGCAGGGAACATCCAGCAGCACCCGATCGAAAGAACCTTTCTGCAGCAGTTCCGCGGCGCGCGGGGATGTGAGATCGAGCTGGAGGAGCGCAATGCCCGAAATGCCACAGCGCACGAA
>DTYT01000221.1 GCA_012961745.1 Kiritimatiellia bacterium
GAATCTCGAGCAGGAAGTCCTTCCCAAGATGGTGCGGGGGCGCGACCTGGCGGTCTACCGTCACGACGGCTTCTGGCAGTGCATGGATACGTTTCGTGAATTCCGTCTGCTCAACGATCTATGGAGCAGCGGCTCCGCGCCGTGGAAAGTCTGGTAGCCGGCCCATGATGTTGCCTCCGGGACACGAACAACCCCCCGCTGCGCTGCACGGTGAACTCAGCTCTCTGTGGGAAGGCCGCCGGGTTCTGGTTACCGGCCACACCGGTTTCAAAGGCGCCTGGCTGGCGCTGTGGTTGAACCGCCTCGGCGCCCACGTCTGCGGCGTTGCTCTGGATCCGCACACGCGCCCCTCCCTTTTCGGTGAGCTGAAGCTGGGCTCTTTGATCGAAGACCATCGTTGTGACATCCGGAATCTGGCGGCCGTGCAGGAAATCATGCGGCGTTCCGCGCCCGAGGTGGTCTTCCACCTCGCCGCCCAGCCGATCGTCCTGGAGGCCTACCGCAATCCGCCGGAGACGTTCCATACGAACGTTCTGGGATCAGTGAACGTGTTCGAAGCAACCCGCAGGATCCAGTCTGTGGGGGTCCTGATCCACGTCAGTTCCGACAAGTGTTACCTGCCCAATGCGTCTGGGGGGCCCTACCGCGAGGATCATCCTCTGGGCGGAGACGATCCCTACAGCGCCTCAAAAGCCGCCGCGGAGATTGCGTTCGGCGGTTATCTGCGAACCCTGTTCCCCTCGGATGGCCGCGTTCTGGCGGCCAGCGTCCGCGCCGGCAACGTCATCGGAGGGGGTGACTGGGCCGTTCACCGTATCCTGCCGGACGCTGCCCGCGCCCTGAGCGGAGGTTCCCCGGTGCCCGTGAGGAATCCCGGACATGTGCGACCCTGGCAGCACGTGCTCGATGCCTTGTACGGATACCTGAGACTGGCGGCCGGTCTGCTCCAGAGACGGCGGGAACTGGTCGGGGCATGGAATTTCGGGCCCGATGTGGCAGATGAACACTCAGTGCGGGAGCTGGTGGAGGCTTTCGTCCGTTTTTGGGGTGAAGGACGCTGGGCGCCACGGCACACTTCCAGCTCGGCGCGTGAATCCCCCCGTCTGAGCCTGGACTCCACCCGGGCGCGCCGCGAACTGGGATGGCGACCGCGATGGGACTTTTTGACCACCGTGCGCCGGACGGCCGAGTGGTATCGGCGCTTCTATGCTGGTGAGCCTGCAATCGAGCTTTGCCTGAACGATATTTCGGATTATGAGGGCATAAAGTAAGATGAAGGCCTCCGTCCGCTCGCCGATCGTCACCGAGGACATGAAGTTCATTACCGGGGCATCGTTGCCTTGGCAGGAACTGCGGGGTGCCACCGTACTGGTTGCCGGGGCGTACGGTTTTCTTCCGGCATATCTGATCGAGGCCCTGCTTTTCCTGAATGAACGGGACGATTCCTTTGGGGTGAAGGTGATCGGCCTCTGCCGCAGCCGGCAGAAGGCTTCCCGACGTTTCGGTTTCTATCGGGAGCGGAAGGACTTGGACTTCGTTTTCCAGGATGTCTGCGATCCGTTGGGATACGCCGGCCCGGTGGACTTCATCATCCACGGAGCCAGCTGGGCAAGTCCCCGGTTTTACGGGAGCGACCCGGTGGGGGTCATGCTGCCCAATATCATCGGCACCCGCAATCTCCTCGATGTGGCGCGACAGCGTGGGTGTCGCGCCGTGCTTTTCATGAGCAGCGCGGAGGTATACGGCCGGGCGAACGAGAATCAGATTCCCACGCCGGAAAGCTTTTGCGGCTGCGTGGACCCTGCCGAGACCCGCTCATGCTATGCCGAGGCCAAGCGCGTCGGGGAGAGCATGTGCGTGGCCTGGCATCACCAGTTCGGCGTCCCGGCCAAGATCATCCGCATTTTTCACACCTATGGTCCGGGTATGGCACTGGATGACGGAAGGGTCTTCGCCGACTTTGTGGCTGACGTGGTAGCCGGCCGGAGTATCCGCCTCAGGAGCGAGGGAAGCGCCCGGCGGGCATTCTGCTACTTGGCCGATTTCGCCGTGGGGGCCTTCACCGTGCTGCTGAAAGGCGAGCCGGCGGTTCCCTATAACCTGGGCAATGACGAGGCCGAGATCAGCGTGCGCGAACTGGCCAAGCTCCTCGTCCGGCTCTTTCCGGAACGAAGTCCGGTGCTGGAGCGTATCCCGGAAGACCGTTCCGGGTACATTCCTACCCGCGTGGAGCGGGCCTGTCCTGACACGACGCGCCTGCGGGCCCTGGGGTGGCATCCCCGCTTCGGCCTGGAGGAGGGATTCCGGCGCACGGTGCGGTTCTATTTGGAGTCTGCGGAGTGAAGCCGGGTCGTCAGGTGGCCGGGGGGATATGGCCTTGGGCGGCTCCGCACCCTCGGGGGGGACGGACCTTCGGGCGGTGGGGAGCCCTTTGCGCACGACTTCCAAGCATCGGAACTTTTCTTTCCAGGAATTCCAAGGCTTGGAACTTTGAGGCGGGGAATTTCCAAGGCTTGGAACTTTCGGGATCAGGATTTTCCAAGGCTTGCCGCGCGGTGCCGGGTCGGGAACTTTGCCGGGCGCCTGCCGCGGGTGCACGGCGCAGTCTGCGGCCCGGGCCGAAGCGGCATGACTTGCGGTTCATAGAGCAAGCACAAGGGCTTCTCCGGTGGCTGGCGGAGTGCGCCGGGAAGCCGGAGGAGGGCCGCGCTCAGCATGCCGGCTGAATTGACACCGGATACGGAGGAATTGGCCTACCGGATTCGACGGTTTGCCCTCGAGATGGTTCACCGCGCGGATTCTTCCCATATCGGGGGAGCTCTTTCGGTGGCCGACATCCTGGCAGTTCTCTATGGGCGCGTGCTTCGTGTGCGGCCGCGCGAACCCGACTGGCCGGAGCGGGACCGGTTGGTCTTCAGCAAGGGACATGCCTGCACGGCCTTGTACGCTGCACTGGCGCTGAAAGGATTTTTCCCACTGGATGAACTTGCCGAGTATGGAACGACGGGAACGCGTCTGCTGGGACATGTCAGCCACCAGGTACCCGGCGTGGAGTGGTCCACCGGATCGCTGGGGCACGGCTTGGGGCTGGCGTGCGGGCAGGCTCTGGCCGCTCTGCGGCGGGGAGCGTCATGGAGAGTGTTCGCTGTGTTGAGCGACGGAGAGTTGGACGAAGGCTCGACGTGGGAAGCAGTACTCTTCGCCGCTCATCACCGGTTGTGGAATCTTACTGCGATCGTGGATCGCAATGGGCAGCAGGCGCTCGGGGATACGGAGAATATTCTGCGACTGGAGGACATCTGTGCAAAGTTCCGTGCCTTCGGGTGGCAGGCTTTGGAGGTGGACGGACATGCTCACCAGGCATTGCTTTGGGCGCTGGAGGCGGCGGTGTCGGATTCGGCGCCGACCTGTATTGTGGCCCGCACTGTGAAAGGGTGTGGTGTGGACTACATGGAGGACCGGCTCGAATGGCACTATCGGGCCCCGAAGACGCCGGAGCTCCTGGAAGCAGCCTTGCGGGCGTTGGCGAGAAGATATGGCCGTGCCTATGAGTCGCCTGCTCTGGGTGATGACCGTGTCGGAGGATAAGACATGCGGAATGCGTGGATAAGGCACTTGGAGCAAGTGGCGGGCGGGGACGAACGGATATTTCTGGTGGTGGGGGACTTGGGATTCTCGGTGGTTGAACGGTTTGCCGCCGCCTACCCAGGGCGGTTTCTGAACGCGGGGGTGGCCGAACAGAACATGGTTTCGGTGGCTGCCGGACTGGCCCGCGAAGGATACTTTGTTTTTGTGTACAGCATCGGGAACTTTGTTACGCTGCGCTGCCTCGAGCAGATCCGCAACGACGTCTGCCTGCACAACCTCCCGGTATGTCTGGTATCCGTTGGTGGTGGCTTCATGTACGGAGCGCTGGGTCCGACCCATCATCTGACGGAGGATATTGCGGCAATGCGGGTTATGCCGGGGATGCGGGTTTACGTGCCTTTTTGTGCACGCTCGGCCGAAGTAGTTCTGGAGGAGGTTTTGGGACAATGCGCACCCGCGTACGTCCGGCTGGGGCGGCAAGCGGTCGCTGTGGAGAACGTGGACGGCTGCGGTCTGGTGCCCGTAAGGAAGGTTGAGGCCGGCCGGGCACACACCGTCGTGGTGAGCATTGGACAATTGTCGGCGGATACGGTGGAGTTCGCCCGGCGCGAGGCGGCGGATCTGTTCGCACTGTGCCGAATCCGTCCTTTGCCGGTTGAGGACCTGGAGTCGGTCTTGGGGAGATACCGGCGGATACTCGTGGTGGAGGACCACCAGTTGGAAGGGGGAGCGTTCGGTGCGCTTGCGGAGCTTTCGTGCGGGCGATGGTGTTTAGAGCCGTGCTGTGTGAAGGGGTTCCTGCTGGAAGGTGGTCGGGAGGAGGAATTGCGGCGGAGGTTCCTGCGGGGGGAGGGACCCCTCTGACCTTCTCTTTGTGGGGTCATCTCGGACTTTTAAAAGTCCGAGATCGACCGTTGGAAAGACGGTCAGAAGCCCTTGAGAGTCCATTGCAACAGGACGGCGGGCAAGGGCGCGCTTGGGGGAATGAGATGGATTTTACCTCCTGCCGTCCTCAAATAGCCGCGCGTCCTGAGCTTGATGAGGTGTACATTCAGTGACTTCAATGGAATTGCCGTGGTGCGCGCCAGCCCCTCAAGACTCAATTCCCGACCGGAAAGCGCTTTGAGGATCGTCTGCCGCCGCGGATGCCCGAACGCAGTGGCATGGCGGTAAACGAAGGTTACCGGATCAGACTCCTGCCTGAACGTGACTGCCAAGGTGCGGCTCAAATCAGGTGCGAAGGGCACTGCCGGATCAGCCTGGATCCGGTATTCGACGCGTACTCCGCGGCGGGTTGCGTGCAAGAGTCCGCGGGCATTCAAGCTTCGCAGGTAGTTGCTGGCCAGCGAAGCGGAAAGACCGACGGCCGCCGCCAATTCGGTGACACTGGCCGTCTGATTCAGCACCAAATGGCGGTACAGCCTCAATCGATTACAGTTGGCCAATACCCGGCAGGTGCGCCAGATACTCGGCCCCTTTCCCGAGGGACTATGAATCTCCTGCATGGGGCTTTCTCACCTGAAGCATGCTTGCTCGGTCTGGAGTGCGTTTCATGCTCTATTTGTAAGGGTGATCTCGGACTTTTTAAAGTCAAAGATCGGCGGAGGAAAAGGCGCTTGCGGGTACGACCGGATTCTACGATTATCAACGATATGCACCCTAACAAGCAGACGGTGGGCGGGAAGCGCCCGGCGAACTCCCCGAAGAAGATCAGCGTAATAATGCCCGCCCGTAACGAGGAGGGTAACCTGCAACAGGCTTACCGCGAGCTCAGCGAAGCCTTTTCCCGTATGCCGGATTATGACTACGAAGTGATCATAATCGACAACGCCAGCCAAGACCGCACCGGAGAGATCGCACGTGACATTTGCCGCCGGGATTCCCGGTGGAAATACGTCCGGTTCAGCCGCGACTTCGGAGCCGAGGCCTCCATCAGCGCGGGTATGCGCCTGGCGGAAGGTGATGCGGTTATCAACGTGTTCTCGGATCTTCAGGACCCGCCGGACCGCATTCCCGATTTCGTGAGGAAATGGGAAGAAGGATACGACGTGGTTTACGGCGTGATCACCGAGCGACAGGATGAGCACCGGCTGCGCGGGTTGGCGGCCCGCCTGGCATACCGGTTGATTCGTTTCTGCTCCGACGTGAAGATACCGGCGGATGCCGGGGATTTCCGGCTGCTGGACCGCAAGGTGGTGGACGCCTTCAACCGCCTGGAAGAGCGCGAGCGGTACGTGCGGGGCATGGTGCACTGGGTGGGATTCAGACAGTGTCCGTTACCTTATCAGCGGCGGCCCCGCCGCTGGGGAAAAAGCAAGGCGCCCTTCTGGTGGTGCTTCCAGTTTGCTCTCAACGCGATTACCAGTTTCTCCACCAAGCCGCTGCGCATGTTCACGATCTTCGGGGGGATGGTGGTGTTTTTCTCGGCGCTGCTTTCGGCGTGGTATGCGCTTACCCGGATACTGAACATCGACAACCCCCCCCGCGGGATACCGACCATCCTGGTATTGCTGCTATGGAACCTGGGAATCGTCTCGCTGGGAATCGGGATACTGGGCGAATATATCGGGCATATCTACGCCGAGACCAAGCGGCGCCCGATTTTCATCGTGGCGGAATGGGAAAACTTCGATCCGGGGCAAATCAAGGCCAGATTGGAGCCGAGCCCTCCGGCGGGTTGACCGGTTCGAGGGGACTGGGTCATATGCACGCCAGATTCATCACGGGTGGGTGGGACACCGCCTTCAAGTGGAACAGCGATACGGCACGCAAAGTCCTGGTCCTGCTGTGCCTCGCCCTGGTTCTCGATATGCAGGTGCGTTACTCGCTGGTCGCGATGCGCAACGCTGTGTTCTGGAGGGACGAGGCCCAACACCTGCAACTGGCACGCGAACATTTATTCGTGCAAGCCCGGCATTTCCTGCAGGAACTGGAACCGTACTCCTACATACTGACGCTGCGCATCTGGACCGACCTTTTCGGGGCCCACGAGGCGGGCGCCCGGTCTCTTTCCGCATTCTGCGTGATGCTGGCGACCTTGCTGCTTTATCGGCTCGGACGGCGCTGGTTCCGGGAAAGGACAGCCGCCCTGGCCTTGGCCACGCTGGTGGGCTGTTCTCCGATGGTGCTCGAACGCATCGCCACAGTGACCAAGCCGTACGCCTTCTCACTGCTGGCATGCGTGCTGCTTCTGGAACGGGTTATCTCGCTGGAGACCAGCCGGCAGCGAAGACGGAGCTGGCTCGGGGTGTTCTTCGCGGCGGTGCTGGCGGGCAATGCTCAACCGGTAGGTTTCGCCTGGATGACGGCCCTGGGTGTGCTCTGGATGCGACGGCGGCTCGGGGAGTCCGCAGGATTTCACCGTAAGGCGATCGCCGCGCTCACGGTTCCCACCTTGATGATGATCGCCGCTTCGCCTTCACTGGTCCAGGCGGTACGGTTCGCCGCGGAGGAGACCGGTTGTGCGCGGATAGCGGCCGGTACGCTGGGAGTCCCCTATTTCGCTCAGTTCGGGCTGCGGGTTCTGGGGGCGCTGAATCCGCTTATGTACTACGGGGTTTACCATGCCCTGGACGACTATCCCCGAGCAGGCATTCCGAGCCTGGTTCGCCTTCCACCGGAGACGGGTGCACTGGTGGCCCTGCTGGCGGTTCCCGCCGTGGGGCTGGTATTGATCGCCGTCTGGAAGAGCTCCCGGTGGTCGGCGGTGGACGCCCTGATCCTGGGGACGATGCCCATAGTGCTGCTGGGATTGGGCGGCCTGGTGAATGCACGGATGGTATGGGTGTGGAAGTCTTTTTCCGCGGTCGCGGCGGGTACCGCCATGATGGTGGTGGTGCTCCTGCGACCGGCAAGGC
>DTYT01000222.1 GCA_012961745.1 Kiritimatiellia bacterium
CGACTCAAGTGTGGAGGCAATGAGAAATGGCTCGACGCCCATATCAATCAGCCGGGTCACGGCACCTGGTGCGTCATTCGTATGCAAGGTACTGAAGACCAGGTGACCGGTGAGAGAAGCCTGAATCGCGATCTCCGCCGTTTCCAGATCACGGATTTCTCCAACCATGATTATGTCGGGATCCTGGCGCAGGAAGGCCCGCAGCACACGTGCAAAACTCAACCCGATAGCGTCGTTGATCGGTACCTGAATGATGCCTTCGATGTCGTATTCGACCGGTTCCTCCGCCGTGAGAAGTTTCACGTCAACCGTATTCAGCCGCCGCAGTGCAGAGTACAGGGTGGTGGTCTTGCCCGAGCCTGTGGGGCCGGTGACGATAATGATTCCATTTGGTTTCCGGATATCATCGCTGAAAGCCTGGTACACATCCTCCGCCATGCCCAGGTTCTCCATCTCAAGCTCCACCACACTGCGGTCCAGGACCCGCAAGACCACGCTTTCCCCGAATTGAGTGGGCAGCGTGGAAACGCGGAAATCAATCGGACGCCCTCCGATCATCAGCTGAATTCGGCCGTCCTGCGGGAGCCTCCTCTCGGCTATGTTCAGCCCCGCGATGACCTTCAGACGAGAGGTCACCGGCAACGCCAGATGCTTCGGGGGAGGTGTCATTTCGTAGAGCGCACCGTCGACGCGGTAGCGGATTTTGAACTCGCTTTCGAAAGGCTCAAAGTGGATGTCCGAGGCCCTGTCCCGTACCGCCTGATAAAGAACCAGGTTCACGAACCTGACCACGGGGGGTCAGATTGGCGGCGCGCTCCAATTCGGCTGCATTCCCTTCCGAAACGCCGACCTCAACCATTCCCTCGGTTTCTTCAAGCTCACTCTCCAATTCCTCCAGCATGTCGACCACCGATTCGCTGTCGTCACCATAGAATCTCTGCAGGTATGTCTTGATATCTTCTTCCCGGGCCGCCAGGAACGACACATCCCGGGTCAGGACAAAGGCAATTTCATCAACTTCTTCGGGACTCAAAAGATCAAAAGTCGCCAGGACCACCGATTGCGCATCCGCCTCCACCGGTACAACGTTGTACATCCTAGCCACGCTGGCGGGGACCGCCTTCAAGACCTTCTGGGGGATGTCCAGGGCCGCCAAATTGACTACCCGGGTCCCCAGCATTTCAGCGATTGACTCCAGCAACTCGTCCTCGGTCAGCAGGCCCATGTCGATCAGTAAGTCGCGCGTCGGACGGCCGGTACGGCTCTGCTCCTCCACGACCTCCCGCACCTGGTCCGGCGTCACCCGGCCCTCCTCAAGCAGGTTCTGCAGCAGGGGATCTCTGATTTCCCGATCGCTCATAGTCAGCGCCTCTTCCCCTTCTGAGATTCCAGTTTCTCGACGATCGAGTCGGGATCCTGGGACTTTGTTATAAGGTCTTCATACGATATGTAGCCCTTCTCGTACAAAGCCGTCAGGTGCGCGTCCAGCGTCACCATTCCCCAGCGGGCCCCGGTTTGAATATCCGAAGAAATGCGAAAGGTCTTCTTATCTCGGGTCATCGCCCGGATGGACGGCGTGGCCACCATTACCTCGAAGGCCGCAATCCTTCCGGGACGATCCCTGCGGATCAGGAGCAACTTGGATATCACCGCCATGATATTATTGGCCAACTGTATCCTGATCTGCTCCTGCTGATCGACGGGGAAGGCATCCACTATTCTGTCTACGGTGTTGGCCGCCCCGGTAGTGTGCAAGGTGGCGAATACCAGGTGCCCCGTCTCCGCCGCCGTCAGCGCCGCCGCCATGGTCTCCAAGTCCCGCATCTCACCGATCAGCATGACGTCGGGATCCTGGCGCAGACCACGGATCACGGCCTCGCTGAAGGTAGGGACGTCCACCCCGACTTCCCTCTGGGTAATGATGCTGTTCTTGTGTGCGTGGTAATATTCGATCGGGTCCTCGATCGTGATGATATGGCACCTGCGTTCCTCGTTTATCACGTTGATCATGCTCGCCAGCGTGGTGGTCTTGCCGGAACCCGTCGGCCCGGTCACCAGCACGATTCCGCGAGGCTTGAAAAGCAGCTCCTTTACCGGGGGCGGTAATCCGATCTCTTCCAGCGTCATCAGGCGCTTGGGAATCTGACGCATCACTACGCCAATATAACCCTTCTGCCGGAACACGCTCACACGAAACCGCGCTTTGTCTCCAAAGCCGAAGCCGAAATCCACCCCGCCCCTCTCGCGCACGGCTTGCTGATGTTCGGACGAAGCGATGCCTTTCATCATCCGCTCGGTGTCCTCCGGCTTCAGAGGCTCACAGTCCAAGGGGGTCAACCTGCCGTGGATCCGGAGTATCGGCGGCGCCCCCACAGCGATGTGGACGTCGGAGGCCTCCTTCTCGACCGCCAGATTGAGCAAGTCGTTGATGCCGACATCCGAGGACTTAACCGGGCTCATTCTTCACCGCCTCCCATGGTGACGCGAAGCACTTCCTCGATAGTCGTCTGTCCCGCCATGGCCTTCCTCAATCCGTCCTCCCGAAGGGGACGCATCCCCAGCTCCCGCGCACGGACCCTGAGATCACCCGCTGAAACACGCCGATAGATCATCTCCCGCACCTGATCGTCCACCGTGAAGATCTCGAAGATCCCCATTCTCCCCCGGTAACCCGTAAGATTACACGCCTTGCAACCCCGCCCTTTGTACAACGTGGACCGCGTCACTTCCTCGGCCCAAGGGCCCAACAGGCGTAACTCCGCCTCGGTCGGCTCGTATTCCTCCTTGCAATTCTCGCAGATCCTTCGTACCAGTCTCTGGGCCATGATGGCCCGGACCGACGAGGCCACCAGGAACGGCTTGACTCCGATATCGATCAGGCGGGTGATCGCACTCGGCGCATCATTGGTGTGCAGAGTGCTGAAGACCAAGTGACCGGTCAAGGACGCATTGATCGCTATCTCCGCCGTTTCCAGGTCGCGTATCTCCCCGATCATTATCACGTTCGGCGCCTGCCGCAGGATCGACCGCAGCGCGGCTGCGAAAGACAATCCTATCTCGGGTTTCACCTGCACCTGATTGATTCCCGAAATCTGGTACTCGACCGGGTCTTCCACCGTAATGATCTTGCGGTCCGGCGTATTGATGTAGTTGAGACAGGCATAAAGAGTGGTCGTCTTTCCCGAGCCCGTCGGACCGGTCACCAGTATTATGCCATCCGGCACACTGATGATGCGCTCGAACTTCTGCTGGTCGTCCGAAAAAAACCCCAACTGCGGCAGCCCCAGAAGCATGCTCTGCTTATCCAGGATTCGCATTACGATGCTCTCGCCGTGATTGGTAGGAATGGAGGAAACTCTCAGGTCAAGATCCCGCCCCATTACGTTCACTTGGATCCGGCCGTCCTGCGGCAGGCGTTTCTCGGCTATGCTCATGTTGGCCATGATCTTGATGCGGCTGATAATGGCCGACTGCAAGCGCTTGGGAGGACTTTCCACCTCGTGAAGAACACCATCGATGCGGTAGCGAACCCGGAACTGGCGCGATAAAGGCTCCAGATGAATGTCCGAAGCACGACTGCGGAAGGCCTCCAGGATGACCAGACTGACCAGCTTGATGATCGGGGCATCCGCCTCGGTTGCTTCCGCTTCCTGCAGCTCCTCCAACCCACCGGTCGGCATGGTCACGGTCCCCTCGGTAATCTCCTCCAGCACAGCTTCCATCGAATCCGGCGGGCGGGCGTAGTACTGGTTCAAGGCGACATCTATCTCCTCCGCGGGCGCCACCACGCCTTCCACATTGCATTTCAGTATGTACCGCAGACTATCGAGGGTCTCGACGTCGAAAGGGTCACTGATGGCGACGGTTAGCGTGTTGTCCGTCTTGTAGACCGGAATGATCTTGTAACGCCTGGCAACTTCCCCCGGTACCTGGTCCAGAACCTCCTGCGGGATATCCAGGCCCCGCAGGGAAATCGTCTCCATACCGAACTGATTGGCCAGCGCCTTGAGGATATCCTGCTTCGAATGTCCCCGTTCGGCGAGTACGTCAATAATATCGCGGTCCTCCCTCCGGGCCTGCTCCAGCGCCGCCCTTCCCTCGTGAGCCGCGATCAGGCCCACCCCCTCCAGTATCTCCACTACATACTCGTCGTTGACCGCCAAGAAAGTCCTCCGATCCCCGCCAGCCAGAAGCGCCCGCGTCCACTACGCAACGATAATTACACAGCCCGCGAGTGACTGTCAACGAACCGCCGCCGCAGGCCATCCCCGGGCGACGCGCAGCTATCCCCCCAGTCGCTCACGCAGGATACGGGCCGCCGCCTTCGGGTCCGCCTTTCCGCGGGTCTGGCGCATCACCTGCCCGATGAGGAACTGCAACGCCGCCTCCTTTCCCGCCCGGTAATCGGCTGCCACCTTCTGGTGGGCCGCCAGTACCCGCTCGACCACCCCTCTCAGCTCACTCACGTCGGTCACCTGCGCCAGACCCCTTTCCCGGACGATGCGCTCCGGGTCTTCCCCCGTTTCCAACATGACCGCGAAAACCTCCTTCGCGGTGGGCATATTGACCGTTCCACGTTCCACCAGACTGATAAGCCGTGCCAGTCCTTCAGGCATCAGCCCGAGATCCGCAAGTGTCTTGCCGCTGGCGCCCATCGCCCGTAGAACCTCGGTCATTACCCAATTCGACGCCGCCTTGGGCTCGGCACCCGCTTCCACTATCCGCTCGAAAAAGTCGGCCACATCACGCTCCGCCACCAGGACCCCGGCATCGTACTCCGGGAGCCCGTATTGCCTCAGGAAACGCCGCTTCCGGAGGGACGGGAGCTCCGGCAGCGAATCCCGCCAGGCTTCAACCTGCTGCGGGCCAAGAACCACCGGAGGTATATCCGGCTCGGGGAAATAGCGGTAGTCGTGCGCGTACTCCTTCGACCGCAGGGCAACCGTA
>DTYT01000223.1 GCA_012961745.1 Kiritimatiellia bacterium
AGGCCCTCGGTCTTGATGAGGGCGAAGGCGACATCTCGGTCCAGGGTTGCGTCGTGGGCGAGGTACACCAGCTTCTTGCCGGCCTGGGTTACGTAGCGCAGTCCCCGCGGACAGGGAGCGGACGGTGTACCGGCAGCGATGGCGGCCAGTGCGAGCAGAGCGAGACCAGCTCGCAGGCGGGGAGCCCAGCTGGTTTTAGTCGGGCGCATTGCTTGAGCCGTCTCTTACCTGTTCCTGGCCGTATTGACCTGTAAATTTCTTTTGGTTCTCGGTATTCTGGTGTAAGAGAATACTGAACCGCACCCGCAGGATTTTGACAAGCCGGGATGCGGGCGGGCGATGAGCGAGGTACGGCCAGAACAAGTGGCGCGGAAGGTACGCGACCTTTACGAACGCGGGGTGGCCGCCTACGAGCGGGACAATTTGGATTACGCGATGGAGGTGCTGAACACCTGTCTGGAATACGAACCGCGGCTTCTTGCGGCGCGGAAGTACCTGCGGGCGGCGGAGATCAAGAAACACCGGCGCAATGCCAAGAGCCGTCTTTTTCACCTGGCACAGACGCTTGCCGGATTGCCCCAGTTCCTGCTGGGGAGCCTTAAGCTCAGCCGGCAGCCCTTGGAAGCCCTCAAGAGCGCCGAGACGCTGATGCGCCGGGACCCCTTCAACCCGATGTTCATCCGCCTGCTGGGGAGGGCGGCGGAGGCGGCGGATCTTCCCGAGGCGGCCTTGCAGACCCTGGAAGTGGCCCGGGAATACTATCCTCACGACGGGCAGCTGCTGGACTGGATGGGGCGGCTGTATATGCAGACCGATCAGGCACGCAAGGCACGCGAGTGCTACGAGCGGCTGGTCCAGCTCCGGCCTACGGACCCGGCCGCCCTCAAGAAGCTGAAAGACGCTACTGCGCTGGACACCATGCAGAGGGGTGGATGGGACCAGGCGACTTCTTACCGCGACGTGATCCGTGACGAGAAGGAAGCCGTGCGCCGGGAGAAGGAAGGCAAGTCGGTGAAAACCCACCGGGACATCCAGGAGCTGATTGACGCGCTCCGGGAGGACCTGAAGCGATTCCCCGAGGACGTCAACCGGCATCGCCGCTTGGCCGAACTCCTTATACAGGGGCAACGGTATGAGGAAGCGCTGGAAGCAATCGGTCGCTGTCAGCAGCTGGCGGGGGGGGGCGATCCAGAGATGGACCAGATGTTCACCGACGTGAAATTGAAGATATTCGACCGCGAGATCCGGCGGCTGCGGGAGGCGGGAGACGTTTCAGGGGCGCAGGCGAAGGAAAAGGAGAAGTGGGAGTTCACGCTTCGGGCTGCCCGTGAGAAGGTTGAGCGCTACCCTCACGACCTGCTGTATCGGTACGAACTCGGAGTGCTGCTGTATGAACACGGCCAGCTTACTGAGGCGATCCAGCAATTCCAGCAGTCCCAGCGGCATCCCCAGCGGCGGCTGAAATCACTGTACTATCTGGCTCTGTGCTTCAAGGCCAAGAGACAGTTCGACATCGCCATGGAGCAACTGGAGAAAGCGGCGGCGGAGATCCCCACCATGGACGCATTGAAAAAGGACATCCTTTACGAGATGGGCACGGTCGCCGAGGCCATGGGGGATCGGGAAAAGGCCGCGCGCTGTTTCAAGGAGATTTATGCGGTGGATATCGCCTACAAGGACGTGGCCGAGAAGGTCGAAAAGATCTACGGGCAGTAGGCCCCGCTCCCCGTTAGGAAATCAGGTCGTCCTTTTCTGGCTCTGCTTGGCGGCCGGTTGTTCGCGTCCTGGGATACCGCTGCCCGGTGAGGAGCGGTACCGGCCTACGGCCGAGGAGTACTCCATCATGACCTACAATCTCAAGGCATTCGGCTACGAAGACCGTGACGGCGACGGCCAGCGGGACGATCCCAAGCCGCGGGAGGAGGTGCAAGCAGTGGTGGATCTGATCGCTGCGGCCTCCCCGGACGTCCTGGCGATCCAGGAGATAGGCGGCGCCGATATGCTGGAGCAGTTGCGCTACTCGCTGAGGGACCGGGGCGTAGAGTACAAGGACGCCGAGTTTATCGAGCGCGGCGGCTACCAGAAGAACATCGCATTGCTGTCACGCTTTCCGATCATTTCCCGGCAGTCCCACCTCGACGACACCTACAAGCTGGGCGACGTGGAACTGCCCGTGGCGCGGGGAATCATCGACGTCACCATGCAAGTCACCCCCGCGTACCGTCTACGGGTCATGGTGGCCCATCTGAAAAGCAAGGTGTACCATCCGCTGGGGCAGACGGAAATGCGCCGTTCCGAGGCGCGGATTCTGGGCAAGCATGTGCGGCGGGCACTGCGGCGGAATCCGCGGCTCAATCTGGCGGTGGTGGGGGACTTCAACGACTATCACAGTTCCAGTCCATTACGCTTGATCCGCGGGCGCGAGAAGAAGCCTCACCTTCTGGACCTCAGGCCACAGGACTTCGTGGGCGATGTCTGGACGCACTTCGAGGCCGCATTCGACCTGTACCAGCGGATCGATTACATCCTGGTCAGCCGCGGCCTGTTCGCCGAGCTGGTACGGGAGAAAACCCATGTGGTCCGGTCGCCGTTGACTGCGCGGGCCTCGGACCATCGTCCCTTGATCGCGGTATTCCGGCGCAAGGATCTGCCCCCGCGGGAATAACCGCCCCGGCGGTCCATTCTCAGGATCGGAAGGCGGGACGGAGCTGCTGCCAGAGATCGTCGAGCGACTGTGGA
>DTYT01000224.1 GCA_012961745.1 Kiritimatiellia bacterium
AATCCGAAGCGGCGGGGGGACCCGTCTTTGAGGATGTGTTCTATATCGACCGGCGGAATCCGGAGGTCCGGCCGCCGTAACTTATCGGCTTCCGGCACCCGTCCCATCATCAGCAGGGCATATTCACGTGTCTGGTGCATTCTCCCGACGGGGGGCGGGCGGATTACCGAAAGCAATCCCCGGCGTCCGTGGCCCGGGAACCCGATCCGGTGCGTCACCCCCGCCAGGAACGGAACCAGCGCCACACGCCAGGAAAGCGGACCAAGGTAGGCCGTATCGCAACCCGCGGTCCGAATAGTGCTCACCGTACGTAGAAGGCCGGCAGCTCCGCTCTCCATGGCGATTATCCTCTCGATGTGCGGAACCATGCTCCACAGCTCGGCGACCCTCGGCCGGGCCAGCACCGTGACCCGCATCTCCGGGCACGCGGCTCGCCACAGTTGGAATGCCGGAAGGAACATCAGGGTGTCTCCGAGCCAGTTCGGAGAACAGATAAGAACGCTTGATCCGGAGAGCATCCGATTCATTCTCCAGCCGGCCACCGCTTCATGCATCAACCGTCATCCTGTCGTCGGGCACATCGCTCCTGGCACGGGCTGAGTGGAAACATATTCGGGCGATACATTGGTCAAAATTTTCCTGGCCGCTGAGGAGCTCGATCTCGACCCGCAGGAAGTAAATCGGGATATCGCGACGCTCCAGCATGGGGAAACGTACGGCATCCTTTTCGGTTGTTACCACTGCCTCTGCCCCGGCTTTGAGACTCTCGTTGATCATGTCGATTATTTCCTGCTGTGAATACCGGTGATGGTCCGCGCAGCGCCGCCGATGAACGATACGCGCTCCCAGCCGTCGGATTTCCTCTTCAAATCCTTCCGGTACCGCGATGCCGCAGATGGTTGCTACCGGTCGATCCTGGAGGTAATCCAGCCCGATACGCGCCTGCGTATACACGTCCTGCAGGTACCTCGCGTGGTGCCGGCATTCGGCCAACTCGGCGGTGGTGTTGTAACGCCGCAATACGTGCTTCAGCTCCGCCGCCCCGCAGCCGTCCGACTTGGTAATGAAAATGAAGCCGGCCCGAACAATATTCCGAACAGGCTCCCGCAGGATACCCCGCGGCAGCACCCGGCCGTTCCCGAACGGGTTGGTACGGTCCACCAAGACTATGTCCAAGCGGTGTTTCAGGGCCAGATACTGAAAGCCGTCATCTAGGATCAAGGTGTCACAACCAAGCTTCTGAATGGCATACCGGCCTGACTTCACACGGTTGGGGTCTACCAACACCGCCACGCGCGGCAGGTTACTGGCCAGCATGTAAGGTTCGTCCCCCGCGGCTGCGGAGTCCAGCAGCAGTCGCTTGCCGTCCGACACAACCAACGGCGGCGCTCGCCGGTCAGCCAGAGTCAGCCTGCGCAGGAGTCTTTCCCACAGCGGCGGCTTGACACTCTTGTAGCCGCGGCTCAGAATCGCCACCCGTCGTCCCTGCTGCTGGAGGGATCGCGCGAAGGTTTCCACGATCGGGGTCTTGCCGGTACCCCCGACAGTGAGGTTCCCCACACTGAGCACCTGGCAGCCCAGGGCGTGATGACGGAACAGACCGTGCTCGTAAAGCCATAGTCGGATCTGCACCCCTACTGCGTAGAGATGGGACAGAAGGCTCAACACGAAACGCAGGAAGGCCGCAATCCGGCCCCGGCGGCGATCCTGGATCACGGAAAGCAGAT
Organism: Kiritimatiellia bacterium; assembly: GCA_012961745.1. GTDB lineage: Bacteria > Verrucomicrobiota > Kiritimatiellia > B70-G9 > B70-G9 > B70-G9. The sequence goes on from DTYT01000224.1 coordinate 1,728, forward strand.
AAGTTTCCAGTCTTTCCAGACGGGTCTGCATGGCTGTCCAACGCCTGAAGGAGTATGTTGCCACCCGGCATTCCGGACCGTCAAGCCGTCGGCGCTTCGCCCCTCTCATGACTGGACACGCCGTTCCCGGATGTCTTACCTTTCGGGTGACCGGGCGGAACAACCATGCGGACGGCAACCCCAGAAACTGGCACCGAGGTGACCGCGGTGACTCCTGCGGGGGTGCTTCCCAAGCCCCGGGAAACCGGAACCCTCCGCGTAATTCCCGAGAACTGGATTCATCCTCTGGATATTGCCGGATACTTTCATCGACAGGCACGATTGGAGGTTGATGTCGGTTGCGGCAAGGGACGATTCCTGCTGGCAAGGGCCGCATCCCATCCCCAAATCAATTTCCTGGGTATTGAGCGTAAACTCGTACGGGTACGGAAAGTCGAACGCAAGGCACTCCGCCGCGGTCTGCGCAACATACGTCTTCTCCGGGCTGACGCCGCCTATGTGGTGAAGTATCTCATCCCGCCTGACACCGTTTCCACCTTCTACATCTTTTTCCCCGACCCCTGGCCCAAGAAGCGCCATCAGCATCACCGGATCATGGACGTTGATTTCATAAAGGCGCTGCACCGTACGCTGCAAGGGGGTGGAAAGGTACATTTTGCGACCGATCATCAACCGTATTTCCAAGAGGTGCAACGCCGCCTGCAGTCCCATGCAGGATTCGAAATCATTGCCCCATTCATTCCCGCCGATGAGGAAAGGACGGATTTCGAGGTGCTTTTCGCAGGCCGGACGCCGATTAGCCGTCTCTCGGTCCGGAAAGTGCAGTAGCTGCCCGAAGCCGCCACCAACAAACCATGTCACCCGCGGCTCAATGCATCCCCGGTTCCCCACCCCTGGCGGGCCGTCGACCGTCAACGGCGGTCCGTGACGAAGTTCACAGCGCACAGTTCTACGGTTGAAATTCTCGCCGGGATGCAATAGATATCTTGCGGCGGGCCCGTAGCTCAGTCGGTCAGAGCGGCGGACTCATAATCCGTTGG
>DTYT01000225.1 GCA_012961745.1 Kiritimatiellia bacterium
CGCGGCGCGGGTCGCCGGATGGCTGGAGGCGGCGGACGCCGGCGTTCGCTGAGGCGAGGGGAGCTGCCGGGGCAGGGGACCGGGAAGCGACCGCGGGAGATCAGCAGCTGGTCCTTCCCCGGGCCGGTTGGGTGCCGCGCCTGCGCTGCCAGAGCAGGGCCAGTCCGCCGCGCCCGGTCTCGCGATAGGCCTGCTGCAGGTCGTGGCCGGTTTCGTCCATGACGGCGATGACGTCATCGAAGCTGATGAGATGTCGTCCGTCGGTGAGGAGGGAGAACGTCGCACATTCGAAGGCCCGCAAGGCGGCGGTCATGTTCCGCTCTATGCAGGGAACCTGCACGTAGCCCTCCACCGGGTCGCAGGTCAGCCCGAGGTGATGCTCCATGGCGATTTCCGCGGCGTACTCGATCTGGAAGAGAGTGCCGCCCAGCAACTGGGAAGCGGCGGCGGCCGCCATGGAGCAGGCGGAACCGATTTCCCCCTGGCATCCCACTTCCGCCCCGCTGATGGATGCATGCGCCCGGATGACCGTGCCGAAGAGGCCGGCGGTGGCCAAGGCCTGGAGTATTTCCCGGCGGGGGACGTCCTTGTTTTCCTCGAAGTAGTAGAGCACTCCGGGGACCACGCCGCTGGAGCCGCAGGAGGGGGCGGTGACCACCACCGCGCCTTCGGCGTTCTCCTCGGCGACGGCCAGCGCGTAGGCGGAAATGAGGGCCACGTCGCGCTGCGGGCTATCCAGCATGCGGGCATGTGCGAGGCAGCCCTTGGCCCTGCGCCGCAGTTTCAGGGGTCCGGGCAGTACCACCTGCCCGCTTGCCAGGCCGCGTTCGACTGCTTCCCGCATGCGTTCCCAGATCCGCTCGAGCCGGTCCCAGAGGTCGGCTTCGGTAAGCTCGACCACTTGCCAGAAGAGCTGGCCGTGCGTTTCGCAATAGTCCATGGCCTCGCGAATGGTGCTGAAAGGATAGGCCACATCCGGACCGCCGCCCACCGTGCCGGAAGAGTCTTCCAGATTGCCGGCACCTACGCTGTAGACTTCCCATTCGGCTATGGAGCGGCCCGTTTCGTCAAAGGCCTCGAAGCGCATGGTGTTGGGATGGGGCAGGGGCTGGTCGCGGGTATCCCGTATGAGCTCGAGGTCGGTGTTCTGCAGGGCGGCGGCGATGCTCTGGTCGGTCAGGTGACCTTCACAGGTGGCCGCCAGGCTGCCCAGCAGGCTGACGCGTATGCGGGCGGGCGGCTGCGGGCAGCGCTGCCGGAAAATCCGGGCTGCCCGGAAGGGGCCCATGCTGTGGGTGCTGGACGGCCCGCGGCCGACATTGAAGATCTCGAAGATTGACCGCAGATGATGCTTTGCGCTGATCATCGGCTTCCTGCCGTATCGAACCCCGGTTGCAGTATAGCAGGCCGCCTCCGCGCGGGCGATCCCAAAAGAGCCGGGCCGGAAATGCGGAATGAGGATCTCAGGACGTTCTTCGGGCACTCCCTGCCCTGCGCAGCAGTTCCGCCGGCAGATTGAAGAGCACCAGCGCATGCAGGCCCATTCCTGCCACCAGCAACGCCCAGGCAAGGGGCCCGCCGGCGCTTCCCAAAATGGCGGGAACCACGGGACTGAATCCGTAGGCCAGCCATTCCAGCAGCACCACCGCGACCGTGACGGGCAGGGGAATGGCGGCCCATTTCCAGGGGGTGGATCCCACGCCGGCCACCGGCACGACACCCGGCCGGTACGTCGAGTCTTTGCCCTGATCCTGGCCCGCGGATGCTGCCGTGCGCCGCTGCCGGCTGAGATACCAGCGGCTGAGAGGAATGCCAAGCACAACCGCAAAGAAGCAGTAATAGGGCAGAAGCAGGACCGCCATGCGGGAGAAGGGATAATAGCCGAGCACATCTATTCCCGCCGCTTCCCAGAACGCCCCGGCCCAAGCAGCCGCAAGGGCGGCGAAGACGCTCCGGCGAAGCCTATTCCCCCCGCCGGAGCCCCCCAGCACGGCGATCGTGGCACTCAGCATGAAGATCGCGCTCGCCCGAAAAAATGTGACCCCGCCCCACTGCCGGCATACGCTATCAGCCAACATCATGGCGGCGGCGGATCCCCACGCCGCGGGCATACCCCAGAGGAAGGCGGCCGCCGCGCCGAGCGCCAGGGCGGGATTGTAGGGAATGACCCCGGGCACCGGGTCGGCAAGCGCGAAGATCACCCGCGTCACCGTACAGAAGAGCAGCACCACGGTCGCCCGGGCGGCGGCCAGGGGATTGCCGAGCACCCGGAACGACGCCAGGATTCCCGCGCCGGCCCGCAGGACCCTCGCCAGGAGAAGACCTGCCAGGTACCGAACCAGATGCACGGCGCCCGCCGCGGCTTCTTTGATCTCTGGGCCCGAAGGCTTCATTCGATGAACATGCAATCGCCGTAGCTGTAAAAGCGGTATTGCTTCTGCACGGCTTCGCGATAGCAGTCCAGGATCAAGTCCGTCCCGGCAAAGGCGCACACCAGCATCAGCAGCGTTGACCGCGGCAGGTGAAAGTTGGTCAGCAACGCCCCGGCCACGCGGAAGCGGTAAGGGGGGTATATGAAAAGGGCGGTGCTGGCTCGACCCGCGCGGATACGCCCGGCGGAGCCCGCCGCGGATTCCAGGGCGCGCACCACCGTGGTTCCCACGCAGACCACGCGGCGTCCGGCCTCCAAGGCGGAGTTGACCGCCGCGGCGGTCCGGTCAGAGACGGTATAGCGCTCGGATTCCATTCGATGTTCTTCAATCCGGGCGGCGCGGACGGGGCGGAAAGTGCCCGGTCCCACGTGCAGGGTCACCGGCACGATCTGTACTCCGCGCCGGCGCAGCCGGCCGAGGAGATGTGGGGTGAAATGGAGGCCCGCGGTGGGGGCGGCGACCGAGCCGGGGACCTTGGCGAAGACCGTCTGATAGCGGAGCTGATCATGGGCCAGGCGGCAGTCGTCCGGATAGGCGCGCCGGATATAGGGCGGCAGCGGCGCCGTGCCGTATTTTTCCAAGAAGGCCGTTGGCTCGCAGTGAGGGGGAAAAGCCAGCAAGGCACGCCCACCGGAGATGGAGACCACTTCCAATGATACTGCCCGATCGCTGGTGGAGAGCAGCACTCCGGGGCTGATCCGGCGCGAGGGCTGGAGCATCGCCCGCCATTTTCGCGGAGATTCGGGCTCCAGGAAGAGAACCTCGACGCGGCCCCCGGTCGGCTTGCGGAGGAAGACACGGGCGGGAATCACCCGGGAGTCGTTGACGACCAGCAAGTCGTCCGGCCGCAGGATGTGAGGCAGGTCCCGGACATGCACATGCCTGCGTTCGCCGGTTGCCCGTTTCAGGTGAAAAAGCCGGGCGGCATCCCGCGGCTCCGCGGGCTGTTGCGCAATCAACTCCGGCGGCAGACGGAAGTCGAAGTGCTCTGTGGGCGGCCCGTTCACGGTCTCGGAAAATTGCAGCCGGAACCGGTGATCCAACAAGTTTCTTGTTTTAGCACCGGCCAGGGGTATAAGCGAGAAAACATCATGACCGGGGAGGCGAAAAGCGCCGCTCAGGACGGCGAGGCGGCTCTGCTGGCCCGGACGCGGTCGGGGGACCGGGCCGCCTGCGGGGAGCTGGTGAGGCGATATCAGTCCCGCATCTACTCACTGGTCTACAACATGGTGGGCAACCGGGAAGATGCCGAGGACTTGGTGCAGGAAATTTTCGTGCGCGCCTTCCACAACATCGGCAGCTTCCAGGGTCGTTCCCGGTTTTACACTTGGCTATACCGCATCGCCGTCAACCTCACCATCAACTTTCTCAAAAGGTCGGCCCGGAGCCGGAATTTGAGCCTGGACGATGTGGAGCTGGGGATCGAGCGGGACCGGACTTTTGTAGAGGTGGTTTCCCGCCGGACACCGGCCACCGACATGCGCATCACCGAGCTGCAGGAGCGACTGAACGCAGCGCTTCAGAAGCTGTCTGATAAGCATAGGACGGTGGTGGTATTGCATGACATTGAGGGCATCCCCCACCAGGAGATCGCGCGGATGTTGCGCTGTTCAGCGGGTACGGTGCGCTCCCGTCTCTTTTACGCCCGAAAGCAGCTGCAGGAGGAATTGAGGGATTTGCTCGAATGAAGTGTCGGCGGGTGCGGAAATGGCTGGTAGTGGACGGGGGCGATCTGCCGGCGGCGGTTGAGTCGCACCTGGAAAAGTGCGCCGAGTGCCGGCGCTTCCGCCAGGAGAGTTGGCGCGTGGCGCGCCTGGTGCGGCTGAAGAGGTACGAACGGCCGGATCCGGTCCGCGCCGCAGCCCTGCGGGCCAGGATAGTGGCCGGCGCCATGTCGCCGGAGAAGTCGCCGGAGGGCAGGGCGGCCGAGCCGGCGGCGGCTTTCCTTTC
>DTYT01000226.1 GCA_012961745.1 Kiritimatiellia bacterium
GGTATTGTCCGCACGACGCGGTGGCGATGGTCAAGCAGGCGGCCTGCGAGGGCGGCTGGGGACTGGTGGTGGAGGATCCGCGCCCGGGGGAGCCGGTGCCGACGCTGTTACGGATGCCGAGGTGGGTGAGGCCGATCAAGGCTTTGCTGGACATGATCGGGGTGGTGCCGGGCTATGACGAGGTGGACATAAGCGCGGTGTTCTTGGTTTTCTTCAGCATCTTTTTCGGAATGCTGGTGGGAGATGCCGGTTACGGGCTGCTTTTTCTGCTGGCGACATTGGCGATGAAGAGACGTTTTCCGGGAGCTTCCCGCGAGGTGATCCGGCTGTTGACGACCACCAGCCTCTCTACGATCGCATGGGGCATGCTGACCGGCAGCTATTTCGGCATCGAGAACCTTCCGGCCCCGCTCCGGCGGCTGCAGATCGGTTGGCTGGGGAGGGAAAACAATCTCATGGAGACCTGCTTTTTCATCGGCGCGGTCCATCTTTCCTTGGCGCATGTGTGGAACGCTTGGCGGTGGCGCCACAGCCTCAAGGCTCTGGCGCAGATCGGCTGGCTGATCAGCACCTGGACGATGTTTCTGGCCGCCCGCACCCTGGTACTCGGCTATCCGTTTCCCTCGCGGGTGCTCTATCTATTCTGTGCTGGGGTCTTGCTGATAGTACTTTTCACCACTCCGTGGAGGCAGGTACGCACGGAGTGGTTTGATCACGTGATGCTGCCTCTGAACCTGATCGGGAACTTCGTGGACGTGGTGTCGTACGTGCGGCTTTTTGCGGTGGGTGCGGCGACACTGGCGGTGGCTTCGGCATTCAATGATATGGCCATCGGTCTGGGGGCGGGAAGCACGGTGGGCAAGGCCGGTGCGGCTCTGGTGCTCTTTGTGGGGCACACCGGTAACATCTTGATGGCCATCATGGGCGTGCTTGTGCACGGCATCCGGTTGAATACACTTGAGTTCTGCAACCACATGGGGGTGCAGTGGAAGGGGTTTCGGTTCCGTCCGTTCACGCGGTTGAGGCGCCGCCCGGCGGAGGCGGCCTCCGCAGTGGACGGGTGAGGAGGCCGGGGAATCGGCGGGTTGGACAAAGCGAGGAAAGGAGAGTTCAGATGAGTCCGGAACTGCTCAGTGGACTGGGAAAGGCGGGCGGGGCTGCGGCACTGGCTTTTGCGGCGGTCGGGTCGGCGCTGGGGACCGGTGCGGCGGGGATGGCGGCCATCGGAGGGTGGAAGAAGTGCTACGCGCAGAACAAGGCGGCGCCATTTCAGTTGCTGGTCTTCATAGGTGCGCCGCTGACGCAGACGATTTACGGCATGATTCTCATGCGCAACATCGTGGGCAAGTGCGCCTTGGCCGGGTACTTGGCGGCGGATGTGGTGCAGAAGGCCAAGCAGGCCGCAGTGGCCGCCGGGGCGGCGGCGAGCCGGTGGCTTGACTACCTTCCTGCCGAAGCGTCAGTGAAGGCGGCTGCCTGGCTGGAAGCGCTGGCGAACTGGCCGGTGATGCTGATGGCGGGACTGATCGGAGGGATCGCGATGGGGGCGTCGGCGTGGATGCAGGGCAAGGCCGGCGCGTCCGGTTCCGACGCGCTGGCGGAAACCGGCCAGGGCTTCGCCAACTACCTGCTCACACTCGGAGTGATTGAGACGGTGGCCCTCTTCGTGATGGTGTTTATCGGACAGGCCATACGCTGACCGCGGGACGGAAACCGGGTGATGAACTACGAGCACCTGTTTGCCGATCGTATAGGGGGACCCCGCTACGGCAAGACCGGTGAGATCTACAAATTCGAGAAGATCAAGCGGGCCAAGGCGGCGGCGCGCGAAGCCCGGCCGGAAATGGAACTGTTGGATTTCGGCGTGGGAGAGCCGGACCGGATGGCCCCCGAGATCGTACGGGCTGCGCTCAAACAGGCCGCGGACGATCCGGCCAACCGCGGCTACGCGGATAACGGGATCCGCGAGTTCAAAGTCGCTGCCAGCCGGTACATGGACACCTTCTTTGGGGTGAGGCTTGACCCCGACTGCGAGATAAATCACAGCATCGGCTCCAAGTCGGCCCTGGCCATGATACCGCTGTGCTTCATAAATCCCGGGGACGTGGCGCTGGTCACCGTACCGGGCTATCCAGTGCTGGCGACGCATGTGCGCTATCTGGGCGGCGTGGTGTTCGAGGTCCCCCTCTACGAGGAGAACGACTTCCTGCCGGATCTGGCGGCGATCGATGAGGACCTCGCCCGTCGTGCCAAACTTTTCTATGTCAACTATCCCAACAACCCAACCGGCGCCGGGCCCCGCGAGACTTTTTTCGAGGAACTGATCCGATTCTGTAGGCGTTACAACATCCTCATAATTCACGATGCGGCCTACGCCATGCTGGTCTACGGTCGGCGGCCTTTCTCCATTTTCCAGCTTCCGGGAGGGCGGGAGACGGCCCTGGAACTTCATTCCATGAGCAAGAGCTACAACATGACCGGCTGGCGTCTGGGATTCGTGGCGGGCGCGGAGGGGCTCGTGCGGGCATTCGCCGACGTGAAGGACAA
>DTYT01000227.1 GCA_012961745.1 Kiritimatiellia bacterium
CACGCCTCGGGAACTGCCGGCACCCCGAGCGAAACCGTTTCTGAGACCAATGAGCAGCCGAAACGACCCTGAGCCCAGACCGACTGCCTCAACCAGCTTTTACGAGACGCGCGGCCGGTCAGGTAAGCAGGACGGGCAATTTGTCGAACGCCCGGTACGAAGCCCGTTCATACTCCCTCCCGGAGGCCGTCGAATCAGCCTGATTCCGGCGCTGGCAGTCCTGGTTACCCTGGCTGCGCTCGCCTGGGTGATCTACGTCTACAACCGCCCACCCCCCTCACCGCCTGCCCGCCAGCCGCGCGCGGGTAGGGCTGGGGGATTACGGGTCGCTCATCCTGATCTCGTTATCACCCTCAGCCCCAGCACCGCAGTGCTGGCGGATGAACTGGCCGATCTGGAGTCTCATCCGCCCCCCACCGACCGCCCGGCACCGCTGACCATGTTCTGGGTCAAGCAGGCCGCCTATCACATCGTCATGGGAGAGAAGGCTTATTCCGAAACACGCCTGCCCGAGGCCCTCCAGCATTTCGAAGCCTGCCTGAACATCTACCCGGATTTGCGAGGGGTTCACCGCTACCTGGGCATGATTCATCTCAAGCTCAAAAACTACGACCGCGCCGCGCAGGAATTCGAGCAGGTCGGTCAGGAGGAAGGCCTTTCCGCCGGGGTGGCCAACAATATCGGGGTCGCCTACCTGGCGCTCAACATGTTCGAGCCTGCGGAAAAATACCTGAGGGAAGCAATCCGCATAGACCCCGACTACGCCAACGCGTACCTGAACCTCGCCATGCTTGCGGAACGCCGTAACGACCGGACGGAGGCTGCCGGGTACATGGCAAAGTACCTTCGCCTGCGACCCAGTGATCTGGCCGTCGCCCAGGCCTATGCCGCCCTCCTGATGGACCTCAACCGCTGGACGGAAGCCATCCCCTGGCTGGAGAAAATACGCGACGCCTCCCCGGATCTCGCCCCGGTGTACTTCCGTCTCGCAATCGCTCTGGCCCACCGTGGACACCACCAGGCCGCTTTCGCAGCAATCGACCGGGGAATCCAGCTCATGGATCCACAAAAGGCGTTGGCTTGGCTCTCTGAACCTGCGTTCGATCCCCTGCGACGCGACCCAGCCTTCCGCCGAATAATCACGGCCCTCAGTAGTCAATCGGAGTAGACCGTTATCCATTTCCAAGTCAAATCGCCGCCCTGGCAGTTGGGCCCGCGTTTCGTTCTCCTCCGCAGCAGCATCCGCTCCCCTGTTGCCAGCCCATGCAGGCGTCCGTCGGCCAGCATCGCAGGCGCCGGCGGCTCCCCGCGACCTCCCCAGCCGCCAGCCGCGGTCGGAATGCAGTAAATGATGCGGGTCACCGCAATTCTCCGCAAGAACCCCGGCAGAGCCAGAAGATCGTCCTCCGCCCCGCCGACGACCACCACCCCCACGCGTTGCAGTCCCCAAGTTGTCTCATCTCCCCCTGCCGCCAGCGAAGGAACCACCAGGACGCGCCCCCCGAAACCGGTTTCCAACAGGAGCGCCACCCCACCCGGCGCTGCGCTGCCGGATGGAGCGTCCGTTGCGGGGAGTATCCGGCCGCGTACCCTGCCCGCCTCCAAAGGACGCCCTGCGCGTCTCATGCGCTGCACCCGGACGCCTTGCTCATGCGCCTTGCATAGTACACGGGCCAATAGCCGCGATTGTGTCGCCCCCGGGGGACACCACAGTTGCTCAACCGGTATTTCCTGCACCAGACGGGAACACGCCCCGCAGTGTATTTCGTCTGCCGTGGTTATGACCAATGCCTTCAAGCGAAACACCCCCACGCGCCGGAGGAGTCTCAGCACTCGCCCTGCCACGCGTCGCGGCCCCGGGTCCACCAGCACCGCCTGGCCTCCGCTGCGGAGCAGGACCCCAACATGTCCCCGGCCGCGCCACACCAGGAGCTGCTCCCCAGGGCGCCACCATTCCCAGCCCGCCAGAACCAGTCCGACCAGCACCAACGCCAATATCGCCCAGCGTGTCCGTCGGCTCCATCCTCCCGCCGCAGCTACTGCCACCACCCCGTACCACGGCACCGCCAGCCAGAGGGGAAAACCGCCCACCTGCACATGCCCCGCCGGAACCTGCCGCAGCAGCTCGACGAAATGCGCCGCCGTGCTGATCAGCACTCCACTGAACCGGTTCAGTAGCACCGCTATCCCTTCCCATAGCCCCCCCAGGACCAGTGAAAGTGCACCCGAAAACACCGCCAGAGAAACCGTCGGGACCAGAATCAGATTGGCCGGTACCGCAATCGGAGAAAAAATATGGAAATAGTTGGCGGCCAAAGGAGCCGAAGCCCACCAGGCGGCCATGGAAACCAGCAGCAGGCGCAAAGTCCCCACTGCCACCCGGCGGGTCGCACTGCGCCCGCTGCGCCCGCGCGGCAACCAAGGATCCGGTGTCACTAGCGCCGCCGGCCAGCTCACCCAGCGTGACCACAACAGAATGCCGGCGACCACTGCAAAGGAAAGCTGGAACCCCGGCTCGACAAGCTGCCGCGGTGCCGCAGCCAGGATCAGCAAGGCCGCCAGCGCCAAGGCTGAAGGCGGATCGGACCGCCGCCGCACTATCGGTCCCAACGCAAAACACGCCGCCATAACCGAAGCGCGCACCGCGCTCGCACGCGTGCCGGTGATCACCGTGTAGAAGAGCAACGCTGGCACCAGGACCAGTACCCACTTCTCCCGGGAAACGCCCGATAACCGCAGCACCCCTCCCAGCAGGGCCGCCACCACGCCGACGTGCAGCCCTGAAATCGCGAACACGTGCATCGTGCCGGTTACTGCGAAGGCACGCTGCAGCGTGGGCTCCAAGCGGTTGCGATATCCTAGCAGCAGCGCGCCCAGAAGACCCCTTTCCTCCGGCCGTCTTTCCAGCCCCCGGCTGAGAACTTCCCATCCGCGGCGGCGCAGCGCGTAACAGGCCGCCAGGAGAGGATTGCCCTCACCCTCCCCCAGACGCCGCGCGTATCGCCCCGACGTGTACAGTACCGGTCCGTGCCGACCGGCTTTCAAACGTCCCGTGAACTGCCACCGCTCGCCGTACGATGGGACGACCGCACCGGCCTGAAGCGAATACCAGACCCAGAGCCCGAGCCGCAGCGATTCCCACTTTCCACCGGCGGATACCCGTTCCACCCGGAAAGGAAAGCCTGCCCGCCCGCCTCTGCCGCCCAACCCGCAGTCGGTATCACCGGTTACTATCCCCTCCACCCGGATCAACCCGCTGCCCAGACCCGCACCCCGCCCGGATGCCGCGGGAAACGGATCCGCCCGGCGCAGTACGCAGTTCCACGCTCCCAGGAACATCACGCAGCCCAGCACGGGCAACGACGACCAGGACCGACGCAGAAATGCCAGCGATATCAGCCAGCAGGCGGTCGCTCCCGCGGCCACCAGCGCCGCGCTCACGCCGGGATGATACCCGAGGGCGGTACCGATGACGAATCCCAGCGCCACGCTTATCATGGGTCGGCGGATTCCGGCAGGTGACGAGACGGACTGGTTCACCCTAGGGGGCATTACTCACGGCGAACGGCGAAGCGGCCTGAAAATTCAAGGGATAATGACGCCCTATCCTGACCGAGCCTTCAATCGCCCGGCTCACGAACCGGCGCGCTGCCTCCACCGCCTCGTAGAGCGACAGCCCCCGCGCCAGAAAAGCCACCAGCGCGGCAGAAAAGGCACATCCCGCGCCGTGAGTCTCGGAAGTGGGAATACGGGGACCTTCAAAGATGTACTGCTCACCCTCATCAAAAAGCACGTCCACCACCGTGTCACCCGAAGCATCCAGGTGTCCCCCTTTGGCTACGCAGGCGACATCATAGTTGGCCCCGATCTGGCGCGCGGCGTCCACCAGCTCCTCCACCCGGGAAATGGAATGACCGCAGAGGATCTCCGCTTCGTGCAGGTTGGGAGTAATCACCCGCGCCTGCGGCAGCAGTTCCTGGCAAAGGGCCGTAACCGCCTCCGCCTGGAGCAGGCGCGCCCCGGAAGCGGCCACCATCACCGGGTCGACTACCAGCACTTCAATGCCTTCGCGGACGTCTTCTTCGGCCACCACCCGGATGATCTCCGCCGAGAAAAGCATCCCGGTCTTGGCAACCTGGATGGGGAAACTCTCGCAGACCGCCAGTATCTGTGCGCGCACGAATTCCGGGCTGACTGGATAGATGCCCGTCACACCGGAAGGATTCTGCGCCGTCAGACAGGTGACCGCTGAGGTTCCAAACACTCCCAGGGCCGCAAAGGTCTTCAGATCGGCCTGGATGCCCGCCCCTCCCCCACTATCCGAGCATGCGATGGTCATCACCGCCGGACGCGTCTGGAACCCGGGATTCACCGCCCCCAGCTTATGCGGCCCTGCGGTGCTCTTCAAGTCCCATCCGGGAGGCCTGCGCCCGGACTCCCCAGTCCAGGTCGCTTTCCCTGCGCCAGCCTTGACCCTGGGAAACGGAAGTGATACTTATCCCCAGGCAGCACCCGACAGGAGAACCAAACCATGACCGAGCCCATCCCGCCGGACCTTGTGGCCCAAGTCGCCCATGCCTTGCAAAGAATCCGGGCCGAACGGCCACTAATCCACAATATCACCAATTACGTGGTGATGAACTACACCGCCAACGTCCTGCTGGCGCTAGGGGCCTCGCCCATCATGGCCCATGCTCCTGAAGAGGTCGAAGAGCTGGCTTCCGCCGCCGGATCCCTGGTAGTCAACATTGGAACCCTCTCGCGTCCCTGGATAGAGTCCATGTTTCGCGCCGGACGGGCCGCGAAATCGGCGCATGTTCCGGTGGTGCTTGATCCGGTCGGCGCTGGCGCGACCGGGTTGAGAACCGAAACCGCGCGGCGTTTCTTTTCCGAGATCCAACCCTTGGTCGTACGTGCCAACGCTTCCGAGACCCTGGCTTTGTGCCGGGAAGGCGCCGGTAAGGGCGTGGATGCGACTCATGCGGTGGATGAAGCTATGCGCTGGGCGCAGGATCTGGCCGCCCGTTGCGGCACCGTCTTCGCCGTCACCGGAAAGGAAGACTGCGTTACTGATGGGCACCGGCAGATACGCATTCTCAACGGCCATCCCCTGATGAGCCGTGTGACCGGCACCGGATGCGCCGCTACGGTGATCGTGGCCGCTTTCTGCGCGGTGGAATCCGATCCCCTCATCGCCGCGGCAAGCGGACTGACCGTGTTTGGAATCGCCGGCGAGATGGCTGCCGAGGGCGATCCGGGGCCCGGAACGTTTGCGGTGCGTTTGCTCGACGCACTTCAGCGGATCGACGAGGGGATCATCGCTTCCCGTGCCAGGATTTGCTGAGATCCGCTACCGGGAGACTTGCTCCTGCGGGAAAATGACCTCCAAGGTTTGGAGCTTCCCCCTCCAAGACGTCCAAGCCTTGGAATTTTTCTGTTGACATTTCTCGAGTCGCCGTGAAGTGCAAGGCGGAAGGCGTGGCAATGCTTTCGCCGCTACAGGGCTCGTCCTGACTGTTCCCAGCTCGGGCGCCGCATCTGGAGAGGCTGGCCCGCCCGCGGGCACCGGCCTGATCGACCATCCGGCCAGACCACACTTCGTAAAGTGTGATGGGGCACGGAACCCCCAGCCGCTGGGCCGCGCAACTCCGGCCACGACTTTGCCCACGTACATCGGCCGCCCAATCTACGCCCCCCGCCGGCGGCCACTTACTCACGAATCAAGGCCCCACCCCGCACCACACCGAGCACGGCCTGCTCCAGCAGGACATGGTCGACCTCGTACACCAACTGCAGCCGCCCCATGCCGTCGGGATATATCAGCACCAAGCGTCCCCCGGCATGCTCGCGGAACTCCGTCAGCCCGTCGAGAATCCGCAGCCGCCCGTCGCCCTGTCGTTCCAGCAGCAGCGGCGAACTGACCGGCAACCCACATCGCGAAAGAGCCCGCACCACCCGGTTCCGGTCAGTCACAGTGATCCATCCCCGCAATGCTGCATAGGTCAGATCCACCACCAGTCCCACCGACACCGCATGGCCGTGAGTCATCCCAAAGCCGCTCATGCTCTCCAACTTGTGGGCGAGCCAATGGCCGAAATCCAGCGGGCGGCCCTCCCCCATCTCGAACGGATCGCGGCTCGAACGGATATGCTCCAAATGCAACCGGGCGCTCCACATCACGACCTGTTCCATGACCGCCTCATTGCGCTGCCGCAGGTCACCGGCCCGCTCGCAAAGGAAATCCAGAAAAGCGCTGTCCCTGACCACCGCCACTTTGAAGGCTTCCGCCGCGCCGCTGATCCAGTGCTCGGCCCGCAGCGTGGCGAGGAATTCCAGATCGCTGATTACGGCAAAAGGAGGCCAGAATGTTCCGATGGTGTTCTTGCTCCCGTGCAGATTCATCCCGGTCTTGACCCCCACGCCGCTGTCACCCTGGGAAACGGTGGTGGTCGGCAGCCGGACAATCCGCAGGCCACGGTGCACGATAGATGCGGCGAATCCCACCGCATCCAGGACCGCGCCGCCCCCCACGACGAATACCAGCGAACGCCGACAAAGACGATACTCCAAACAGGCGTCCACCACGCTCATGATCAATCGATAGTCGTTCTTGATCCGTTCCCCGCCCGGCACCGGGATGGGATCACATACCAAGTGCAACCAGCGCGACTCCGCGCGAAACTTGCGCGCAATATCCTCCGTAAGGGAGGGATAATGGGGTAACAGTCCGGCGTCGACGAATACCAACGCCGGGGCCGGCCTGGGTTCCACACGCGGCTCCAGCACCGCGCGCAGAGTGTCGTCGTCCGGCGAGAAAAGGCCGCGGGCAAAGACAACCGGATATTCAAACCGCGGGCTGATCTTCTGCAGATGGTGCGTCTTCATATCTGCTGCCTGCTCAGCAGCGGCCGA